>CAJOPK010000198.1 GCA_905236255.1 uncultured Selenomonadaceae bacterium
CTTTGCCCTGCTGAATTTTATTCCGTCAATTCTTTCGTCAAAATCCAGATGACATTTTTTGTACTTTTTTCCGCTGCCGCACCAACAAGCATCATTTCTTTTCATATTTCTTGCAATCCCCTTCAAAAATTTTAAAATCAATTTTTATCAACCGTTTCTTTTATTATCATCAATTGTAAACTTGACGGAGTAAAACTTTTCCCGCGCAAGCCTTTGTAACCGGACTTCGACCCTGCGCGGGATATTATAAATGAAAATTTTATGACTTGCAAGTTTCCGCTTGACGGGTGAATTGCCCGCGACCAAAATTGACCGAAAGCGGCGGTTTTACCAGTGGAAGAGTCCGCCGATACCCGCCGAAAGAAGCGATACCAAAATTCCGGAAAGTATCATGTAACCGACGTTTTTGGAAATTACCGAAACTTTATCTTCAGGCAACAATCCTTTGAATATGCCGATGATAATTCCGACCGTTCCGAAGTTTGCAAAAGAAGTTACAAACATTGTCAAGACCGCCTGCATATGCGGCGAGAAAGTGTCCATAATGTCTTTAACGTCAAGCATTACGACAAATTCGTTGGTGATGAGTTTTTTGCCCATGTATTGTGCAAGTTGAAAAGCTTCATCAACCGAAAGTCCCAAAAGCCATGCAAACGGGAACATTATGCAGCCGAGAATGTTTTCAAGCGAAAGCGACGGGTGGAAAATTCCCAAAAACGCATTTATCAACGCCGCCAAAGATACAAAGGCGATAACGCTGCAGGTTATGATGAAAACCAATTTGCCCGCACCCAAAATCGAGCCGCTCAAATACGAGAAGAAAGGCGGCTTTTCTTTTGTTTCGTCCAAGCCGTAAATTACGTCCTCTTCCGGTTTTACCTCAACCGGGAAGAGCAAATTTGTAACTATAAGCGCATTCAAAACATTGAGCGGAATTGACGCGAGTACATATTCCGGCGGCATCATTTGAATATATGCGCCGACGATTGAGGCGGATATGCAACTCATTGACATCATTGCCAAAGTCATGTTGCGTTCAATCTTCATATTCTGAATCTGCAACCTTGAAACCGCCAAAGCGTCGTTATTTCCGAGAAACATCATTTCTATCGAATAAAACGCCTCAAATTTCGGAGTATGTGCAACGAGTGCCAATGCCTTGCCGACGTAGCGGATTATAAACGGCAGTACTCCGAAATATGTCAGTATGTCGAAAACCGGAACAATCATAAGCAGCGGCATGAGTGCGCCGGTTACAAAGTTCATTTGAGGAACGTTTACCCAGTTCGGAATTGCAAAACTTATCCCGACGAATGCAATATTTACAAACGCCGAAAAGCCTTCGGCGGCGGCTCTTACCATTTCGCGACCGACCGGAACCATATTCAAAAATGCCGCAACAATTATGTCAACAATGACAAGCGTTATAACCGTGCGCCATTTTATCGCCTTGCGATTTTTTGAAAGCAGGAAACCTATGACGAGAAAGACCGCCACGCCGATTAAATTAACGACAAAATACATAACAAAATACCTTCCTTTAAGTCAAATCATCAGGTGAAAATGCAAATGGCAGAAGTTCCTCAAGCGTGACGACTTTTTCCGCTCCCTTCAAATTTGCCATTATGATTTTGGGAATACGAAATTCCGCAATAACCTGACGGCAAGCTCCGCAAGGTGAGCAGGGACCGTCGGTATCGGCAATAACCGCCAAAGCGACGAGATCTTTTTCGCCTTCCGAGACCGCTTTAAAAATTGCCGTGCGTTCCGCGCAATTTGTCACCGGATAAGAAGAATTTTCAATGTTGCAGCCGCCGTAAACCTTACCGCTCTTCGTAAGCACGGCGGCACCGACTTTAAATTTTGAATAGGGTACATAAGCATTTTCTCTGAATTTTTTTGCGACTTCGACAAGTTCTTTGTCCTGCATTTTTAAAGCCCTCCCAAAAAATAATCTTATTTTAAAATTCGCGGCAAAAGACTTTCGCCCTTGCTGACCAAATCCGCCCCGAAAATATCGGAAACCGTCGCGCCGATCATCGCAAAAGTCGGATAAGTTCCGAGATTGTGACCTTCTTTAATCTGCTTGCCGTAAATCAAAAGCGGTATATATTCGCGGGTATGATCCGTTCCGGGTGCGCCGGGATCGCAACCGTGATCCGCCGTTATCATGACCACGTCGTCATCTTTCATCTTTGCCATAAATTCGCCGAATTGTTTGTCGAAAACCGTTGCGGCTTTTGCATATCCGTCAATATCGCGGCGGTGACCGTATTGCATATCGAAGTCAACCAAATTTACAAAACAAAGTCCGGTGAAATCTTCGTCCATTACCGCCAAAGTTTTATTCATGCCGTCGACGTTGTCTTTGTTTATTCCGAGTGAACGGCTTATGCCGCGCCCGGCAAAAATATCGGAAATTTTGCCGACTCCGATTGTATCAAGACCTTTTCTCCGCAAAGCGTCAAGCATTGTATCGCCGGTCGGATCGAGCGAAAAATCATGTCTGCGCGGAGTTCTTGTATAACCGTCAACCTCATTTCCGACGTAAGGTCTGGCAATTACGCGACCGACTCCGTGATCTCCCTGAAGATATTCGCGGGCAATTTTGCAATATTTGTAAAGTTCTTCAATCGGAACATCTTCTTCGTTGGCGGCAATTTGAAAAACGCTGTCGGCCGAAGTGTAAACGATAAGCGCGCCGGTTTCTTTCTGTTCTTTGCCGTAATCTTTGATAACCTGCGTACCGGAATAGGGTTTGTTGCAGAGAATTTTTCTGCCGAATTTTTTTTCAAGATCCGAAATAACTTCCGGCGGAAAACCGTTCGGATAAGTCGGCAAAGGTTTTTCGGAAACGATGCCGGCAATTTCCCAATGTCCGATTGTAGTATCTTTTCCGCGGGAAAGTTCGCGAAGTCTTGCAAAAGTTCCGATCGGATTTTCCTCCGGAGTTCCGCAACCTGCGCCGTCAATATTAAACATTCCCAATTTTTTCATGTTGGGCGTATCATATTCCGGAGATTTACAAATCGAGCGCAGTGTATTTGTGTCGCCGTCCCCGAAATCCATTGAATCCGGTTCACTGCCGATGCCGAAACTGTCCAGAACAATAACAAAAACTCTTTTTATGTCCATATCGGTATCTTCCTTTCAAAAAATACTTTTCACCTTTCCGACTTATCATTTTTCACGATCCGCTTTAATCAATAATTTTACGCTTTCGACTCCGACTTGAATTGCCGCATCCAAATCCATGCTTTCTTTTTGATCCAATCCGGCAGCTTCGCGTTCCTGATTCCAAATGACATGGAAACAGGCTCCGCAACGAACATTTAAAGCCGCCGAACATACCAAAAGCGCGGCGGTTTCCATTTCGCTTGCCAAAACATGAAGACGTTTCCAAGCCTCCCATTTGTTGAGAAGTTCATAGCTTACCGGCATTCTTCCGGGCGAATGTTGACCGTAAAAAGAATCCTTTGATTGAACTATTCCGGCGTGCCAAGGTTTTCCGAGATTTTTTGCCGCCTGAACAAGCGCATTTTGGACTTCAAAATTTGCAACTGCCGGAAATTCAATCGGCGCGTAATGAAGGGTTGTGCCTTCCTGACGAACGGCCGCAGTCGCAATTACAACGTCGTCGGATTGGACGTTCAGATCAATTCCGCCGCAGGTACCGACCCGGACAAAAGTATCCGCACCGATCGCGACAAGTTCTTCCAAAGCGATTACCGCACCCGGTCCGCCGATTCCGGTGGAACAAACGCTGACTTTTTCTCCGAGAAGTTCACCGGTGTAAACCGTGTACTCGCGATTTGATGCAATTTTTTTCGGGTTGTCGAAATTTGCTGCAATTTTTTCGCAACGTCCGGGATCTCCCGGCAAAATTACATATTTCCCGACATCTCCCTTTTTGCATTTAATGTGAAATTGAAGTTCATGTTCCTGCATGATTGAATCTCTCCTTTTCATAAAATTTGATTTTTCCGAAATTCGCCGACAACCGTATTTTTCCTGCGTAGTTGACTTTTTAGGCGAAACAAAAAGCCTTACCGGAAATTTTTTCTCCGGCAAGACTTTTATCTTTTTCAAAATCTTTCGCATCAATCCAAGAAATCTTTCAATTTCTTGCTGCGGCTCGGGTGTCTGAGTTTTCTCAACGCCTTTGCCTCAATCTGTCTTATTCTTTCGCGTGTTACGTCAAAATTCTTCCCGACTTCTTCCAAAGTTCTGGCGCGTCCGTCGTCAAGACCGAAACGCAATCTCAAAACTTTTTGTTCGCGGGGAGTCAAAGTTTCCAGCACTTCCTCCAGCTGTTCCTTCAGCAACATGAACGATGCCGCATCCGCCGGTGCCGGCGCGTCATGATCCTCAATAAAGTCACCCAAATGAGAATCTTCTTCTTCGCCGATCGGCGTTTCAAGAGAAACCGGCTCCTGCGCGATCTTCATAATTTCCCGCACGCGCTCAACCGTTATGTCAAGTTCGGCGGCAATTTCTTCGGCAGTCGGTTCGCGTCCGTATTTTTGCAAAAGCTGTCTTGAAACGCGAACCAATTTGTTTATCGTTTCCACCATGTGAACCGGAATTCTTATCGTCCTTGCCTGATCCGCTATGGCACGCGTTATTGCCTGGCGTATCCACCAAGTCGCATACGTGCTGAATTTGTAGCCTTTGTTGTAGTCGAACTTTTCGACGGCCTTTATAAGCCCCAAATTCCCTTCCTGAATCAGATCCAAAAACAACATTCCGCGTCCGACGTATCTTTTCGCAATACTGACCACAAGTCTCAAATTGGCTTCGGCAAGGCGTTTTTGCGCCTCTTCATCACCCTGCTCCATTCTCTTTGCAAGGGCAACTTCTTCGGCTGCGGTAAGCAGGGGAACGCGCCCGATTTCCTTCAGATACATTCTGACCGGATCGTCAACGCTGATGCCTTCCGGAACGGTCAAATCTATTTCGCCTGCGGGCTTGTTCTCGGCAAGTTCTTTTTCGGAATTTTCCTCATTCTGTAAAGCCTCATCGTCCGGCTCCGCAATATTCTCCAAATTCCGTTTTGAAATGTCATCAAACCCGGAAACATCTTTGCCGCCTTCGACAGCCGCAGAACTTGCGCCTTTCGTTTCGTCAACTATTTTGACGTTGTTTGCGCGCAGGGACTCATACAAAAGTTCAATTTCGTCCGGAGTCCAATCCTGCACCGCCTTTGCCAATTCCAAAAGTGTCAGGATACCGCCGTTTTGCCTGCATCTTTCCAGCAATCTCACAACGACGTGACGATTTTCGACATCTTTCAAATCGTTGAGCGATGCGCCGAAAGATTCGGAATAAGAAAACTCATTCGATTTTTCCGGGTAAGCATTTACTCTGCGAACGGCGGAATTTTTCATATATCCGGGAAGTTCGATCTTCATCATATCGCGCAGGACTTGCGCCTCATCGGCGGGGTTGCCGTCGTTGTCAATCAAAACTTTGTTTTTGGAATCCATTATGAGGAAAAGTTCTTTGAGTTCTTCCGTCGAAAAATCTTTCTTCCGCAGAGAAAGTACAAATTTGTCGTATTTTTTGAAAGCGTCCTTACTCTTCCTTGCATTTCTGAAAAATCTCTCGGCTTTGGACAACCCCGAATTATCGGCATTTTCGATATTGCGCGCTCTTTCTTGACGCAAAATTTTGGCTTTTTCCTTGAGTTGATGCTGTTCGGACTCGGTGAGGGAAATAACCTTCAACATATCGGCAACCACCTGCGAAACGTCAGCCGGTTTGCCGTCATTGTCAATCAAAACGGTATTCTTTGACGCCATTATAAGGAAAAGTTCGTTGACTTCCGCCGGAGAAAATTTTCTCTTGACGAGAAGGGAAATAAATCTGTCGTATTTTTGGAAAGACCCCTTCGTCTTTTTGGCATTGATAAAAAATCTTTCGACTTTTTCCGCTGATTCTTCTTTCGAAAATTTTTCAACCGAATTATTCAAAGTTTCGGAACCGGTCGGCTTTTCGATATTTCCGGCAGGTCTTGCCGGCGCGGTTTCAATTTTCTCCATGTCCGAAATTACTTCTTCGACGGTTGCCGGAGTGCCTTCCGGCTTAATCAAATCGGTATGCTTTGCCGACATCAGGTTGAAAAGTTCATGCACTTCGTCCGAATTGAAACCCTTCAATTTGAGTGACGAAAGAAATTTTTCGTAATTCAAAAACGTACCTTTGCGTTTTTTTGCGTTTCTGAAAAATCTTTCCGCCTTCGACAAGGAATCCAAATCGACGTAATCACGTTTTCTCTTGACCGGACGATAATCGTAATAACTGTTCGTAATCGAACCGTCGGACTCCGAATTTCCGCCAAAATCAAATCCGGCGTAAAGTTTTGCGTTTTCAAGCTCGCGCATATACTCAATCATTTTTTCGGCGGTCATCTTTTCGCCGTTTTTCCCGTAAAGAGAAACGCGCTTTTCTTCCATCTTCCCGAAAAGAGCCTTGATATTTTCATCGGAGAGTTGTGTCTTTTTAAGTGCCTCGACGAATCTGTCAAAATTGTTGAAACCGTCCTTGCGCTTTTTGGTATTTCTGAAAAATTGGGTCACTTCCGGCGGATAAGCTCCGGGTGCAACGGGAGAACTTCTTTCGTCAAATCTTGTCGCATCGGCGGAAGACTTTTCCGGGACTTTTTCAACGACCGGATTTTCATTTGGCGAAGTTTTTTGCAAACTTTCGCCGTTGCCGCCGGCATTTCCCTCAATATAAAATTTGCGTGTCCGCAAGTGATTCAACACGCGCTCTTCGGTTATCGGAGTACCTTCCTTGTCATACAGCGGAATATTGAGTCCGCCGAGCCGGCTGAAAAATTCTTTTATTTTCCTTTCGTCCAAAACTCTCTCGCGTATACACCTGCGAAAAATTTTGAAACCGACAACGCCGCCCGTTTCTTTCACCGTTTCAAGCAACATGTCCACTACAGACGGGCTGCGCTCAACGCTGTCCATATTCCCTTCCGGCATATTGCAGCCCCCTTCACAAGTTTATTTTCTTTGCGGTTTCAAACCGCAATTTGTTCATTTCCTCTTTTATCTTCAACGATTCGGCTATCTTTTTCGCGTAAGCGTCGTAATCTTCGCGAAAAATTTTGTCCGCCTCTTGTGTAACCAGATTGTAACGAATTTGCAACCATTCGATCCTTAAAACTTTCATGGAATCTTCAAAGGCGGCAAGTTCGGTATCTCGCGGCTCCTCGGATCCGCCGATCAAAATTCTTGAAAGTTCGGCGTTTGCCTCGTCCGTCAATTCCGCTCCGGCATCAATCGCGTCCGGTCTTTTTTCCTCTTCAATGCACTTTTCAAGATACTTGACTATTTCGGCGTGAACGCCGGAAAAAACTTCTTTCGGGACAAGTGACATTACATACCCGAGAACGTCCGGCTCATGCCAAGCCATTCGCAAAATAATTTCTTCCGCCACGCCCGTAGAGGACAAACCGACCGGCAATTTTTTTCTTGCGACGTTATCGGATTTTTTCGGAGGAATTTTTGACGAATCGGGATACACGCCCGACTTGACGGAATTGCCTCTCAAAAATGCGTCCCATTCCCTTGAAATCGTGCTTTCGTCAAGCATCAAAGCCGACGACAACTGCTTTCGATAACCCGCCTTCAAAGTCGCATCTTCCACACCGACGACAGTCGGCAAAATTTCGCGCAGTGCCGAAATCTTTTCCGCAAGCGTCGAAATTTTCATGTGGGACAAAACGTAATTCATTCTGTATTCGACGAGCGGCACGGCGTTTTTCAGAAGTTTTACGAAGGCATCGCGCCCGTGTTTCCTTACAAATTCGTCCGGGTCTTTTCCGTCCGGAACCTGCACCACCGAAACTTCCGCGCCGGCATTTTTGACAATCGGCAGGGCGCGCACGGTTGCCCGCTGTCCGGCCTCGTCGCTGTCATAGCAGAAAACGATTTTCCGCGCATAACGCATAATGAGTTTCGCATGATCCGGAGTGAATGCCGTTCCCAAAGTCGCAACGACATTTCTTATTCCCGCGCCGACAAGGGAAATCGCATCCATGTAGCCTTCCACGACTATCGCAAAACCGGAAGAACTTATCGACAAATGCGCCTTGTCCAAGCCGAAAAGAATTTGTCTTTTGTTAAAGACCGGAGTTTCCGGAGAGTTCAAATATTTCGGATTGTATTCGTCTTCGGCTTTCAAAATTCTTCCGCCGAACCCGACGACGTGACCGAAAATATCCGCAATCGGAATCATCACCCTTCCCCTGAATCTGTCGAGGATCCCGGAACCGTCTTTTCGCTTGACCGCAACGCCGGTCTTTGTCAAATCGTCCGGAGAAAATCCTCTGTTCAAAAGGAAATCCGTCAACTTGTTCCACGTGTCCGGCGCAAATCCGATCTTGAACTCCTCAATCGTTGCGTCGGTTATTCCACGCCCGGCAAGATATTTCCTGCCGCTTTCTCCTTCCGGAGTTTTTGCAAGTTCGTCAAGATAAAAATCCCGCGTCAGTTCGTTAATCTTCAACAATTCGCGCTTTTCACGTTCGCGACGAATTTCCTCCGAAGATTTTTTTCTTGACGGTAAAGGTATTCCGAGCCGCTCCGCCTGAAGTTTTATCGCTTCAAAGTAAGTCAAATTTTCAATCAGCGACAAAAATTTGAACACGTTGCCGCCGGCATGACAACCAAAGCAATAAAAAAAACCTTTGTCCGGATTGACGGAAAACGACGGCGTTTTTTCGTTGTGGAACGGGCAACGCCCCCAATAACTTCCGCTTTTTTTGGTCAGCGGCACATATCTTGATACCACCGATACCAAATCCGACCTCTCTCGTACCTTGTTTACAAATTCATCAAGTTCCGTTCTTTCCACTTCCCCTGCCTCCGTGCCTATATATTCCCCGTTATCAAAAATTTTCCTTTTTTGCATTTTAAGAAATTTTCACTAAATTTTCCGCTCTTTATTCGGACAAAAAATTTTGCAACAAAAAAAGTCGCGGAAAGCGACCTGAAAATTACAACAATTAAACTTTATTTTTTAAGGACGACCGGAGTCGAACGATAGCCGATCCCCATTCTGTCAATTCCCATGTCAATCAACTTGAAAAAGTGTTCCTGCGTGCGGATACAGCCCGAACCTTTGACTTTGATTTTTCCTTCGCCCGCATCCATCATTGTTTGAACGACTTCGACGGTTGCGCCGACATTTTCTTTTCCGGTGAAAAATCCGGTGGAAGATTTGATAAAATCCGCGCCCGCCGCAACCGCGCATTTCGTGCCGTCAATAATCTGCTGCTTGTCAAGCGAATCGGTTTCAATTATCACCTTGACTTGTGTGCCGTACTTGTGACAAACGTCAACGACGGCTTTAATGTCTTTTGTGACGTAATCCAAGTTTCCGCTGCGGAGTTGTCCGTAATTCGCAACAATGTCAAGGTCTTGAATTTTGTATTTTGAACAGTATTCCTCAGCCTGTTTTACTTTTGATTCGGTCGTGGAAAGTCCGAAGGGAAAATCACAGACAACACAAATTCCGGTTTTCGTACCCTCAACCATTTTTGAAACCAAGTCAAGGGACGCGGGATTTATGCAGATTGTGGCGCAACCGAAATCAATTCCCTCTTGAGTGTACTTTTTGATGTCGTCTTGAGTAAATTCCGGTTTCAAAACGGACTGATCGATATAACTTGCCAATTCGGCAACGGTCATTTCTGCGGCTTTCTTTGCAGGTTTCATTTTAAAAATTCCTCCTTTAAAAATTTACTCTCTCCCGGCAATGTGAATTTTTAATCCCACATTGTCGGCAATTTTGCAAAATTCTTTCCAATAATCGTCGGAAATTTCTTCACGGACGTTTATCGGATAATCCATTCCCAAACCTTTATATTTTCCCCTGCCCAAAGTATGATAAGGCAGAATGTCAACCCTTTCCACGCAACCGCCCAAAGATTTTACAAGTTCCATTCGCTTTTGAACGTCCGCAAAATCATCGTTAAATTCCGGGACGACAACCATTCTGATTATAATCTTTTGTCCCTTGTTTGCAAGAAATTTAAGATTTTCCAAAATTCTGCGGTTACTTCGTTCGGTGCATTTTATGTGAAGTTCTTCGTCAAAAGTTTTCACGTCGTACAAAAAATATTCCATGACGTTTGAAAGTTCTTCCATAATCGATTGAGGAACATCGCCGGCGGTATCGAGTGCGGAATTTATCCCGAGTTCTTTCAAATATCGGGCGGTTTCGATTACAAATTTCCACTGAAGAGCAGCCTCTCCGCCGGAAAAAGTCACGCCGCCGCCGGTTTCGTCGTAGAAAACTTTGTCGCGGGCAAGTTTTTCCGCAAGTGTCTTACTTTCAATTTCATAACCGACATCTCTGCGAACTTTTTTGCCGCCTATGTCAAAATACATCGTTTTCAATCCCGGCAACATCAATTCCGGATTTGAACACCACCGGCAACGCAAATTGCAATTAAGACAAAAAACCGTCGAACGAATACCGGGCCCGTCTTTTATCGAATAACCTTGAATTGAAGAAATTAACCCTTTTTCCATGTTACCATTCATTCTCCGTCCGGGCAATTATCGCATCTTGAGTTTCAGGCATCAGCGAAATAAACTGCGCACAATATCCGGCAACTCTTACAATCAAGTCGGTATAATTTTCCGGGTGTTTTTGAGCCTCCCGCAAAGTCTTTGAATCGATCACGTTAAATTGATTGTGATAAATTCCCATCTTTTGACTTGCCCGCAAAAATCCCATGAACTTGTGAAGATTTTCTTCACCGGCAAGAGTTCCCGGAGCAAAACGCATATTCAAGAGTTGACCGGCGGCAACCTTCCGATTCGGCAATTTTGCAACGGAACGAATTACGGCGGTGGGACCGTTTTTGTCGGTGCCTTGCGTCGGGGAACAACCTTCATTTAACGGCGAGCGGGCAATTCTGCCGTCGGGAGTGGCTCCCACGTCCAAACCGTTCGGAACATATGAAGTTATATTGCTGGTTGACATTGTGTAGCGGCTGATTTTGGGGCCGCGCCCGGTTCTGTCCGTTTCGTAAGCCGGAAGAAGTTCGAGATAAGATTCAAAAATATCCGCAACGATTCCGTCAACTTCATCTTCATCATTTCCAAATTTCGGCGCGGCTTTTACAAGTTCATGAATACGCTTGCCTTCATCACCCTGCCAATTATTTTTCATGGCGGTTTTGAGTTCGTCCCAAGTCAAAACTTTTTCGTCGAAAATCAATTTCTTGATCGCCTCAAAAGAATTTCCCAAAACAACCGGTCCGATATTCGATTGAGAAATTACGTCGTATTTGCAGCCGCCGTCTTTCAAAATTTTGCCTTTCTCCATACAATCGTCGATAAAGCAGGAGGCAAAAGGATCGGCATCATATTTTGCCAAAGATTTGTCGCAGACGACATCACATTCGACGGCAATATCGGAATAAAATTTGAGAAGTTTTTTCCAAGCCGCCCACATTTCGTCATAAGTTTTATATTCAATGTCCGGAGTTTTTTCGCCGTTAATGCTCATCATTTGAATACCGCTGTCCGGATCTGCACCGTTGTAAAGGACAAGCTCCAAAATCTTGCCCCAGTTCAGATAAGTCATGCCGGTTGCCCGGTGCCCGTATTTTCCGGGAACGCCGGTTTCCACGCAACCTATCGCGCAATAATCCAGCGCGTCCTCATGACTTATTCCCAAATCTTCAAGCCCTTTCGCAACAACGTCGTCATTAAACATTGAAGGCATACCGCAACCGGTGCGAATAAGCCTTGACGCAAGCCGCAAGAGTTTTTCCGGAGTGTCTTTATTGTAGCGCATTGAAAAATTGGGTTCCGCCATAGCCGTCAAATTCATGGCTTCAATACAAAGTTCGGAAAGTTCGTTTGATCCGTCGGTTCCGTCCGGCTTGTAACCGCCGACCATCAAATTTGAGTAAAGCGGATAACCCTGTGAAAATTTTGTGTGACCGTAAGGACGGACTTTGTTGTTGCCGCTGTTCATCAAAAACATATGAGTAGTAATTTCCAAAGCCTTTTCTTTCGTCAAAACTTTTTCGTCAATATCTTTTTTGTAAAGCGGGTACATATATTGATCGAAACGCCCGTAACAGAAAGAATGTCCATTGCTCTCAATCATCTGCAACATATGAACGAGGTAAACGGTTTCGCAACCTTCCCAATAATTTTGCGCGGGACGCTCCATAAGAGTTTCCGCCATTTTTCCCATTTCGCGCAGTTCCTTTTGACGTTTGGGATTTTCTTCTTTTTCGGCAAGTTCAAAGGCAAGTTTTGAATAACGTTTGATAAAATCCAGCGCGCCTTCCAGAGAAATTATGACCGATTCGTAAAAAATTTTATTTTGTTCGGTGAGGTCGTCGCGTTTCAAATTTTCTTTTGCCTCATTCAAAATTCCGCGAAAACCTTTTTCCAAAATAATTTCGTGTTTCGGAACAATGTGACCGTCGCCGGACATTGAAATTCCGCCGCGATGAATAACTTTTTGTTTTTCGGCAAGTCTTACGGATTCCGGGGTATTTTTCAAAACTTCATCTTCGTGAGTGTTTCCGTGCCAGTAAGGCGCAATTTTGCGAATATCTTCCTTGACTTCTTCCGTAATATAAAAAACGTCGCCGCTGCGCTTTTCAAATTCGTCAAGTTCTTTGACAACCCAATCAATCGAAAATTCCGGGAAAATCGGCGCGGCAAAATTCCGGCTTGCCTGATTTCCGAAAATCAAACTTTCTTCATCAATGTAAATCGTCATATTGCGAAGCGTATGTGCAAAAGCCTTTGCTTTGCGAATCGTGTAGGGTTCGCTTTCGGTTTCTTTAAAAGATTCAGTATAAAGCAGGGCGCGCTCGCTGCAGATACTTGCTTTGCGATTTTGCATCTTCTTGTGAAATTTTTCTATCCGCTCCAAATCAATGTCATTTGTCTGCGGAACAAATTCCAAAAATTTCGTTGCCATAAAAGTCCCCTCCCTCTTAACACTCAAAATTTACTTCTCGTAAAAATAATTTCGCGATCGTTAAATTTATCCGTCGAATTCCGTCGAATCAATTCCCGAATTTCCAAGTCGTTTATAGGACTTCGCTCCATTGCCCGAAGATATTTGTCTTTCGGAATTTTTTGCCGACAGACGACGCAATTCAACTATTTTTTTCAAAACTTTTTTCGTTAATTTCTTCCGTCCGCATTTTTTAACCCCGCTTTCATTTGAATTGATTTTAATGTTGCCGGATTAACCTGTCAATTTTTTTTCTTCCGAAAAATCCCATAAACCACGAATGACCGAATTTTCCCGGATTCACGGGCGTTTCACAAATTTTCCGGCGATCCGAATAAATAAACGCCGATTTCAAAAAACTCAAAATTTAACTTCGAAATTACGGACAAGCGGCGCCGCCCC
>CAJOPK010000199.1 GCA_905236255.1 uncultured Selenomonadaceae bacterium
ACAGCCCTTTGAGAATAAGGGCGGCTTAACCGTCAAACTTTTCATGAATCTTCCGGCTTCAGCCGGGAGAGGTTCAACGAAACTGTTCATACGTCGAAAGAATTTGACGGATTTTTTTTGCAGGAAAATTTAATTATCGGCAGAAAAGGCAGGACGTGAATTTTTTAATTCGGTCGTATTTGGGGAAGTTTAAATGCTGATTGACGTTATAACACTTTTTCCGGAAATGTTTGCCGGTCCTTTCGGCGACAGCATGGTCAAGCGGGCGATCGATAACGAAATTTTGGAAATTCGATTTACTCAACTGCGCGATTATGCTTTCGATAAACACAAACAGGTTGACGATTCGCCTTTCGGCGGCGGCAGCGGAATGGTCTTGAAACCGGAGCCGGTTTATCGTGCGGTTCGTGACGTTTTGTCGAAGTCCGAAGAAATTTTGCCGCGAAGGGTTATAATAACGGATCCCGGCGGTAAAACTTTCAAACAGGAGAAGGCGAAGGAACTTGCAAAATATAACCGACTGATTTTTATTTGCGGTCATTACGAAGGATTCGATGCAAGAATTTACGACCTTGCCGACGAAAAAATTTCAATCGGCGATTACGTTCTGACGGGCGGAGAATTGCCCGCAATGGTCATAATCGATGCCGTTGCGCGAATGTTGCCGGGAGTTTTGGGCGCGGCGGATTCCGCCGAAACGGATTCTTTTTTTGACGGACTTTTGGGTTTTCCGCAATACACCCGACCGCGAGAGTTTGAAGGAAAAGTCGTACCGGAAGTTTTGCTTTCCGGTCATCACGAAAATATAAAAAAGTGGCGGCTTGAACAATCTTTGAAGTTGACGCGGGAAAATCGACCGGATTTGTTAAAGGATAAACCGTGATGAAAAAACTTCTGCTTATCTTGATACCCGTTATAATAGCGACGGCGGCGGGATTCGGAACTTACCGCGCATATTTGCAAATGAAAACCTTGCCGGCAAATTCGATAAAGGTTATTCGTGCGGCAATTTCCAATCATGACCCGGACACTTTTGAAAAATACGTAGATGTCGATTCCGTTTTAAATTCGGCGGCTGACGAAATTTTAACCGCGCAAATAAATTCCGCAACGGATTCGAGAACTTATTCCATGCAGGACTTGGAAAATGTTTTCGCCGCAAGAAAGACCGAATTTTTGCAGGTATCAAAAATCGTCCTGCATGAATATCTTTTGCACGGTCAATACAAATATCCGGAACAGTTAAACGAAACTCAAAAAGAATTCAAAGTTTCCGATATAACTTCCTGCAGAATTTCAGGGATTTCAAAGCCCGTCACAAGCGGCGGCGAGGCTAAAGCGAAAATCGGATTTTATAACGAAAGTTTGAAATTCAGCTTTGAAATTGAAATTACAATGGAGAAAGCCGACAATTCAAACTGGAAAATCGTTTCGGCGACCGGATTTGAAAATTATATTGCGGGATTGAAAATTGCGATGAAGAAAAAGCTGAACGCACTTAACGCGCCGATTCGCGACAAGATTGACGATATTTTCATAATCAAGAGTTTTGAAGCGGGAACTGTCGAAGGCGATGCTTACGGATTTTCCCGGACTCTGCGACTTGCGATAAAAGCCGACGTAAAATCCGATAAACCGCTTTACCGGATTGTCGGGAACATTATTTTGCAGGGACGCGACGGAAAAGAAGGAATTACCCCGTTTGCGATTGATATGGCTTATCACCCGCAGGGACTTCAGACTTTCAACGTGGACAAGGTTTTAAATCCCTTTGTGAAAGCCGATTCCGACGCGATGAAACACGGCTTGAAAAAATCGGAAATTCATATAGAAATTGTGGAAATTGATTTTCTCGACGGCACGGTTTTGAAACAGCTTGACCGACTGCCGGATTGATGACGGAGGTAAAAATTTTGAGCGAAGAACGCTTGCAAAAATTAATAAGTCACGCCGGAATTGCATCAAGGCGGGCTGCCGAAAAAATGATTTCGGAAGGGCGCGTAAAAGTTGACGGGCAAATTGTCAAAGATTTGGGGACGAAAGTAAATCCGGACGCTCAAAAAATTTTCGTTGATGACAAGCCGCTGACTTTTGACGAGCGGAAAATTTATGTTCTGCTGAACAAGCCGCAAGGTTATGTTTCGACGGCAAAAGACGAACGCGGCAGGAAAACGGTTTTGGATTTGATTTCGGAAATTCCGGAGCGGGTTTATCCGGTCGGCAGGCTTGATGTCGATTCGGAAGGTTTGATTCTTCTCACAAATGACGGAGAACTTACAAACGCGCTGATTCACCCGAAATTTGAAATTGAAAAGACTTATCGCGCAAAAGTAAGCGGAGAAATTACGCCGGAAAAATTTGACGAACTTCGGAGCGGCGTGGAACTTGAGGACGGAAAGACCGCACCGGCAAAAATTGAAATTCTTTCGCTTGACGAAAATTCCGCCGTTGTCAATGTAACGATTCACGAAGGAAAAAACCGGCAGATTCGCAGAATGTTTGCTGCTGTCGGTTGTACGGTAAGAAATTTGAAGAGAATAAAATTTGCCGGCTTGACTTTGGACGGCGTTAAAACCGGGTCGTTCAGATTTTTGACGAATGAAGAAGTCGAAATTTTGAAAAGGCATTTGTAAAAATTTTTCGGAGGTCTTGTAAATTGGCTGTTCTTTCGACTGACACGAAAAGATTTTTGAAAAGAATAGATTTTACGTTATTGTTTGCTTCGGTGGCAATAATAATTTACAGCTTGATCATAATCAGCAGTGCGACCCATGTAAACACGCCGAGCGATGACAGATTTTGGTATCTTCAGCGGCAGGGACTTTTTGCGGCGGTTGACTTTATTATTGCGATTCTCTTTGTAAATTTTGATTACAGGGGACTTCAGCAGTACGGACAAAAACTATACATTTTCAACTTGATAATGCTTCTGGCGGTGATGCTTTTCGGACATGCGGCACTCGGCGCGCAACGCTGGATACAGTTGGGACCCGTAAGTATTCAGCCCTCCGAATTTTCAAAACTCATAATGATTGTCTGTCTTGCCGCACTTTTGGAAGATCGGCTCGGAAAGCTCAACACTTTGCGCGATCTCATTCCGATAGGTCTATATGTGGGTCTGCCTTTCATTTTGGTTTTGAAACAGCCGGATTTGGGGACTTCCCTTGTCTTTATGGCAATTTTTTTCGGAATGGTTATTGCCTGCGGAATACGTTGGCGTTTGTTAATCGGAATAATTCTTGCCGGAATTGCATCGACTCCGATTTTGTGGCACTTCATGAAAGATTATCAAAAGATGCGCATAATGGTATTTTTGGATCCGAATGTCGATCCGTTGGGTTCCGGCTATCACATAATTCAATCAAAAATTGCGATCGGTTCCGGAATGTTGTTCGGCAAAGGACTTTTTGAAGGGACGCAAAGTCAGCTGAACTTTTTGCCGGAAAATCACACGGATTTTATATTTTCGGTAGTCGGTGAAGAATTGGGATTTGTCGGAGCTGCGGTTTTATTGCTGTTGTATTTGATTGTTTTGTGGCGGGGAATACAAATTGCAAAACATTCGGCGGACGTTTTCGGCAGACTTTTGGCGGTCGGAATAACTTCAATGCTTGCCTTCCATGTTTTGGTAAATGTGGGAATGACAACCGGAATAATGCCGGTTACCGGAATACCTTTGCCCTTGATGAGTTACGGGGTAAGTTCACTCACCACAAATATTTTGGCAATAGCAATTTTAATGAACATTCACATGAGGCGACAAAGTTGGTCGCTGTTCACCTGACAGGCTGTGAAATTTGCGAAAAAAAATCCCTTCGACTTTGAAGGGATTCTTTTTTGTTGACAACTTAAAAAAAATTTACAAAATCGTAATCAATCCGCTGAGCGGCACATAATGAGAATTTCCGGCGGCATCGTTTGCAATAACTTCATTGAGTACGCCGTTATTTAATCCGACGCCGTTGACCGTTCCGGTCGTCAAAGCATTGTTTTCGGTAAATTCGATTGATTTGCCGAGCAGATTGTTGACGCGATTCAAATAGCTGAGGTCGCTCAAAGCAATTTCATAAGTCCCGACTCCCGAAGCCGCTTGAATTACCGGAACGCCGTCCTCAATGGAAACGTCATTTATAACGCCGCTCATTGTCCGGTTTCCCACAGTCCACTGCACCTGACGATTTGTCAGGGCGTTGAGTTCGCTGACCGAAATGCTTGTGCCGGTAATTGCGGCTTCGCTTTTGTTTTCGGCTTCATAAACGCGCCCGATATTTGCAACTTCAACCTGATAAACATTATCCGTCGTCTGCGCGACAACGCGGGGAACACCGTCCGCAATGGTAACTCCGGTGACGGTTCCGGTCATTTGAGTTGAATTTGTGAGCGGGTTTCCGTTTGAGTCGGTGGTGTTTGTTTCTTCGATCCAGTCGATATTCTTGCCGATCATGCCGCTGAG
>CAJOPK010000200.1 GCA_905236255.1 uncultured Selenomonadaceae bacterium
ATGTCACCGTCGACTTGAACGGCAAGATTGACTTCGCCGATAAATCCGTTACGGAAAATACCCGCGTCAGCTACCCGATTTATCACATTAAAAACATCGTTCGTCCGGACAGTCACGGCCCGGCGGCGCAATCCGTCATTTTCCTCAGCGCGGACGCTTTCGGCGTACTTCCTCCGGTTTCGATCCTCACTCCGGAACAGACGAAATATTATTTCCTCAGCGGATTTACCGCAAAACTCGCCGGCACGGAGCGCGGAATTACCGAACCGACTCCGACTTTCAGCGCGTGCTTCGGTCAGGCATTCCTCGAACTTCACCCGACCAAATACGCAGAAGAACTCGTAAAACGCATGGAAAAGAGCGGCGCAAAGGCCTATCTTGTCAACACCGGCTGGAACGGCACCGGCAAGCGCATTTCCATTAAAGACACTCGCGGAATTATCGACGCAATTTTGGGCGGCGCAATCAAAAAAGCTCCCACAAAGAAAATTCCGATTTTCGATTTTGAAGTTCCGACCGAATTGGAAGGCGTTGCGACAAATATTCTCGATCCCCGCGACACTTATGCCGATCCGAAAGAATGGGATAAGAAAGCGGAAGATCTTGCCGGTCGTTTCATCAAGAACTTCAAGAAATATGAAGGCAACGATGCCGGCAAAGCACTTGTTGCGGCAGGTCCGAAACTTTAATTCGCTTAAAAAATTTTTGAGATTTGAATAAATTCTAATCCGGGCGGAAAAATCTTCCCGGATTTTTTGTTGAAATTCTTATCGTTTATTAAAAAATTTTGTTATAATGTGAAAAAAATTTTTTGAGGAGGAATCGGTTATGAAAAAGATTTTTTCAATGTTTGCGATAATGCTTGCGTTTTTTTGCGCAACAATTTCGGCGGAGGCGGCAAAAATAAACGTAAATTTGATGCCGATCGAAAATGTCGCCGCCGAAGAAATGGGAGTTACCGCAACGGCATTCATGCGCTCTCATATTTCAAATACCTTCAAAAACAGCGCCAATTATTCGATTTTTTTGAACGAAGCCGGTCAGGCAACTTCTGTCGAAACTCAATATTCAATTTTGGGAATATTAAATTCGGCGGAAGTTACAAAATCAAAGGATAAAAAACGTATGTTGGAGCTTTTGCCGATTGCTTTGGGGAATGAGGCTGAGGACGGAAAAGCCGTTTCGGAAGAGGAAAGGAATGCCGCAAAAAAAGAATTGAAAGATATGTCGGACAATCCTTTCAGAGCAACCGTCGCTTTTGAGGTGAATGTCAAAGCAAACACTTCCGATGAAATAGTTTTGGCGAAAACCTTCACCGAAACTCAAAGCGGCAAAACGGAATCCGATGCCGTTTCAAACGCATGCAAAGTAATTTCCGTAAACATTTTGAAAGAATTGAACAACTCGATAAACGGGATTTCAAATACGGAAGAAACATCCGCGGTTGAAAGTGACGTCACCGAAAAAGAACCGTTAAAAGAAACAACCGATTTTTCCGCAAAAGTCGCGGATATGTACGAAAGTGAAATTTACATTGACAAAGGCACGGCAAGCGGTCTCAAGGTCGGCGATACCGTCGTCATTGTCCGCAATGCAAGAAATATCATTGTCGGCGGCAAAATAGTCGACAGAAAATTTGAGGAAGTCGGAAAAGCGGTTGTCAAAAAAGTTGAAGACGGTTATTCGGTCTGTGAAATTCTTACGATTAAAGAAGGTACCGAAGTGAAAAAGGGCGACGACGTAAGACTTTCGTAATTTGATCGGGGGTATATTTGAAATGAACAGCGTTTTAAAATTTTTCGCGGTCGCCCTGATGATCTTTTGCGTAACCTTTCAAGCCGAAGCGGCAAAAAAGACGGTGATGATAGCGGAAATGGAAAATTTTTCCGGCTACAATGAAGAACTTGTCGCAAGGATCATGGAAGAGCAGCTGATTGTTGCCATGCAATCAAGCGGAAATTATGCGGTTGTCGAACGCACGCAACTTGACAAAATCCGTGACGAACTCGGTCTTCAGGAAGAGGATTCGGATTTTACCGATTCCGATCTTACGGTTGAGCTCGGAAAATTTTCCGGAGCGCAGTACATGGTTCTCGGAAAAATTACGACGGCGGGAACGGAGGATACAAAGAAAAGCGGTCTTATAAATAAAATCAAGTCAAGATTTGTTCCGCCCGTCAATGCAAAAATTTCTTTGGACTTGCGACTTGTCGATTGCAAAACCGGCGTAATTATTCTTGCCAAAACCGTTGACGGCGAAAAAGGCGGCAAGGACAACAAAACCGCACTTTATGCCGCCTGTAAAGATGCGGCCGAAAATTTTTTGAGGGAAGTTCAATCAAACAATCCTTTTGTTGCGAGAATTGCCGCCGTAAACTCCGATGAAATTTACATCGATCAGGGATTGGACAGCGGTATTCAAAAGGGTGAAAATCTGACGCTTTTCCGGGAAGGTGAACCCATTGAAGTTGACGGAAAAATTGTCGGCATGACACAGACCGAAATAGGAAAAGCAAAAGTTTCGGAAGTTTTGCAGGATTATTCCATTTGCAAAATTGTTTCATTCACTTCACCCGTTCAAAAAGGTGATGTTGCAAAACGGGAGGCGTCGGTAAAATGAAACGAACGATAATTTTTGTTTTTGCCATGCTTTTGATGTTTTGTCCGGCGGCTCTTGCGAAAAACGTAACCGTTACCGGCACGGGAATGTCGGCGGCGGAAGCGGAAAGAGATGCAATGAGGGCGGCCGTTGAAAGCGCGCTCGGTGTTTTGGTAGATTCAAGTACTCTCGTTCAAAATGCTGCGGTAATTCGCGATCAAATTTACACTCAATCACGCGGATTTATCACAAATTATACGGTTACGGACAGAAGTCAATACGTCGGTAACGAATGGCGTGTCACAATTAACGCAACGGTTGACGATTCGCCCGATTCAAAACTCATGAGCGAATTGACGCGACTCGGGATTATTGATCTGCAACTTCGCAATCCCCGAATTGCCGTATATATCCCGGAAACTCACATTACACGCGCAATTCCCGATCCGGCAGGTGAAACCGCACTTGTCAAGGCTTTGATTGAGGCGGGCTTTTCAAATGTTACGGAAGTGGGAACAAGAATCAATTACCCGCATCCCTTGAGCATGTCTGCCGCGCAGATGACCGAAGCCGCTCAAAAATTCGGGGCGGACATTATGATCGTCGGTGAAGCGTTCAGTGAAGACATTGAAGATACTTCAAGATTTTTGCCGGGAAGAAACAAAACAACCCAAAGACAAAATTGTCGCGCAAGATTGGAAGCAAAAATGTTTATCCTGAAAACCGGTCAAATTATCGCATCGGACGGGACTTACGGTACGGGAAGAGATTCTTCCGGTGCCATTGCCGCCAAAAAAGCCCTTGCGGTTGCCGGCAAGAGAATGGGAGAGTATTTTGTTTCTCAAATTACCGGACTTTACACCAACAGACAGGAAGTTGAAGTCGTGGTTTACGGGTCGGACTTTTCAAAAATAAATCTCGTTCAATCGGCATTGGAAAAAGTTCGTGGCGTAAAGGGCGTTCGTCTGTCAAATTATTCCGGCGGAAAAGCGGTTTTCGCCGTGATGTACGGAGGATCTCCCCAAAATCTTTTCAATGAAATGCAGGGAATGACAACCGCAAATTTTGATTTGAGGGAAATTTCATATAATACGATAACCGTGCGTGTTCATTGATTTATCAAAATTCGGTAAATTTTTTTCGCAATCCCTCTTCCGTCTTTAAAGGGAATTTGCGATATTTTTTTCCGTGATAAAATCCGGACGGTGATTTTTAAAATTGTTTGAAGGGAGATTTTTTCGCGGAAACTTTAATTCGCACAATCGAAACAAAAAATGTTGTAACAAAATCCGGTATTCCGGTGGTTGACTTTGCCGTGAATCCTTACGTCGGTTGTAAATATTGTTACGCAAGTTTCATTAAGAAATTTACCGGGCGGAATTGAATGAAACGATCGCCGAATATTCCCGGAAAAACGGCTTGGAGTACGTCCGCAATCGTGATGACATTTTGAGGGATTTTGATGCGCCGCCGGTAATTGTGAATTTCTTTTTCCATGAAAAAATCAAAAATACTCCGGGCGGAAAATTGCCGGATTAACAAAATTTGCAAAAGTTTGAAAATTATTGAAAAAAGAAACGTGTTGTTGTATAATCCGGAAAAATTTTCATTTGTGTTTCAAAGAGGGGGAGAAAAATTTGATTTACACGGTAACATTTAATCCCGCGCTTGACTACATTGTGCGGCTCGATTCCTTCAAAACCGGCGGCATCAATCGCTTGAGTTATGAACAGGTTCTCGCCGGCGGCAAGGGCATTAACGTTTCAATCGTTCTCGGAAATCTCGGTCATAAATCCGTCGCACTCGGATTTTTGGCGGGCTTTACCGGTGAAGAGATTAAACGCCAGCTCAAAGAATTTAACGTCAATGAGGACTTTGTTCAGATTGAGGAAGGTTTTACCAGAATCAACATGAAGATCAAAGCCGAAGTTGAAACGGAAGTCAACGGGCAGGGACCGAAAATCAGCGAAGCCAAACGCGAAGAACTTTTCAAGAAATTGGAAAAACTCGGCGAAGGCGATACCTTCGTTTTGAGCGGCTCAATTCCCAATACTTTGCCGGACGATATGTATGAACAAACTCTCTCCCGTTTGCAGGGCAAAGGTATTCGTTTTGTTGTCGATGCGGAAAAAGGCTTGCTCCTCAAAGTTTTGAAATTCAATCCCTGGCTTATTAAGCCCAACAATCATGAACTCGGCGATATGTTCGGCGTTGTTTTGAAAACCGACGAAGAGATTGTCGAACACGCAAAAAAATTGCAGGAAAAAGGCGCGCAGAACGTCCTTATTTCCATGGCGGGCGACGGCGCAATTTTGCTTACCGCCGACGGAAAATATTATAAATCACCGGCTCCGAAAGGCACTCTTGTAAATTCGATAGGTGCCGGCGATTCGATGGTTGCCGGATTCCTCACAGGATTTATTGAAAGCAACGGCGATTACGAAAAGGCATTCCACATGGGACTTGCCGCCGGATCTGCTTCCGCTTTCTCGGATCATCTTGCACGTCGCAACGAAGTCGAAGACCTTTTGAAAACAATTGGGTAAAGGTTTTTGATCGGATTCCGGACAATATCAAAAAAAAGGGGGGAAAGTGAAATGAAAATTACGGATTATATTTCCAAAAAATCCATAGCCTTGAATGTTCACCCGTCAGACAAACGTGAAGCAATAGATATGCTCATCGACTTGCTTATGACGGCGGGAACAATCAAGGATAAGGCGGCGGTTCGCCGTGATATTTTGGCTCGCGAAACACAAGGTTCCACCGGACTTGCAAACGGACTCGCAACTCCGCACGCGCAGAATAATTTCGTCAAAAAGCCGTCCGTTTCCGTTATCACCGTTCCGGAAGGCGTGCCTTTTGATTCGGTTGACGGAAAACCGGCAAGACTTCTGATGCTCTTTGCCGCACCGGATAAAGCCGACGACAGTTCTTTGACAAGTTTGGGAAGGCTTGCCGTCATTTTGATGGACGACGAATTTAAAGAAAATCTGATAAAGGCTCAAACTCCGGACGAAATTATCAAGCTGATTGACGCAAAAGAAGCGGAACGCGGTAAAGACGACGGGGAAACTTCCATTGTCGGGGCGGAAGGCAAAAAAATCGTTGCAGTTACCGCCTGCCCGACCGGAATTTCTTCATCATTTATGGCGCGCGAATCTTTGAAAAAATGCGCCGAAAAGCTCGGAATAAATGTTCGCGTCGAAGTTTACGGCGCGGCGGGAGTTTATCATGCCTTGACGGAAGAGGAAATCAAAGAGGCGGATGCGGTAATAATTGCGGTGAGCAGAAAAGTTCCGCTTGCACGTTTCGACGGAAAACCGGTTATCGAAACCGTCGTCGGTACGGCAATCCGCAAGCCGGAACAACTTTTTGAAAGAATCAAAAACGGACATACGCAAATTTTCCATGCCGTCGAAGATGATGAATCTTTCGGCGATAAGATTTTCAAAAAACTGAAAAGCATTTTCTCGTAAAATTCGCGGGTGATTGAAATGATGAAAAAGTGCAAAATCACAATATTGAAAACGACCTTGCAAAAAGAACTTGCGGAAGAATACGGCATACCCGGACTTTCGACTTGCCGCTTATGAAGGAAGTTCAGGTCTTTTACGCGGATTATTCCCGTCCGGACGGATTTTGTGATGAGGCGTGGAAAGCCGTGTATCGGTATGTTTTTGCACTTGCAAACGGTGCAAACGGTTGGTATTTCGACGATCGGATTGATCCGAAACATAACGGAGTTGCAATTTGTTCCCGCAACGACGGCTTGCGTCCGGTAATAATGAAGATCGAAAGAACCGACGAAGATGCCGCTTGAAAAATTTTAATCGTGTCAAAAATCGGCGACGTTTATATTTTTCATTCATTTATGTCGCCGTTTGGGAATTATAAAATTTTATTTGTAAAGGGGAAGTGATCTTTTATGAGAATCACAGACTTGCTCAAAAATCAGAGCATTCTCCTCAATGCCAATCCGGGTGACAAGCCGGGCGCAATTTCCATGCTTGCCGACCTGATGGACAAAGGCGGGAATCTCAAAGACAAAGAGCAGTACAAAAAAGACGTTCTCGCACGCGAAGCGTCGGGAACTACCGGACTCGGTGACGGCATAGCCACTCCGCATGCCAAATCCGGCGGAGTTAAAGCGGCGGGTCTTGCCGCCATGACGGTTCCGCAGGGTATCGACTTCCAATCAATGGACGGAAATCCCGCGCGTCTTTTCTTCATGATCGCCGCACCGGACGGCGGTAACGACGAGCATTTGCAAATTTTGTCAAAACTCGCAACCATGATTATGGATCCGGATTTCAAAGAAGCACTTATCAAGGCATCGACAAAAGAGGAATTTTTGAAACTTATCGACGACAAAGAGGACGGCAAATTCCAAGCCGTTGCATCTGCCGCAAGTTCCGCACCTGCGGCGACTGCCGATCACATTCAAATTCTTGCCGTTACCGCCTGCCCGACCGGTATTGCACATACTTTCATGGCGGCGGAAAGTTTGGAACAGCACGCCAAAAAGCGCGGCATTACGATTAAAGTCGAAACAAACGGCTCCGGCGGTGCAAAAAATGTTTTAACCGCAGACGAAATTGCAAAAGCCGACGGCATTATCATTGCCGCCGACAAAAATGTTGCCATGTCCCGTTTTGACGGCAAGCATGTTGTCATTACGAAAGTTGCGGACGGTATCAACAAAGCCGACGAACTTATCGACAAGGCTTTGAGCGGTTCCGCTCCGATTTATCATGCAACCGGTTCCGATGCGGCTGAAGGCGCGGCGGACGTTTCAAATGAAAGTATGGGTCGCCAAATTTACAAACACTTGATGAACGGCGTTTCGCATATGCTCCCGTTCGTCGTCGGCGGCGGTGTTCTTATAGCTCTTGCCTTCCTTATTGACGGTATGAGCGTTGACCTCAACAGTTTGCCGGCTGAAGAGAGAAGTCATTTCGGCTCGATTAACCCGGCGGCAAAATTCTTCATGAGTGTCGGCGGCGCGTCCTTCGGATTTATGCTTCCGGTACTTGCCGGATTTATCGCGATGTCGATGGCGGATCGTCCCGGCTTGGCGGCAGGTTTTGTAGGCGGCGCACTTTCCGGCGCAAACGGCTCCGGTTTCTTGGGCGCACTTTTGGCGGGCTTTATTGCCGGTTGGCTCGTCAACACTTTGAAGAAAGTTTTCAGCTCACTTCCCGCATCTTTGGAAGGTATCAAACCTGTTTTGCTCTATCCGCTGTTCGGTGTTCTCGGTATCGGTATCATCTGCACATTGATTATCGGACCTCCGATTGCCGCAATTAACGAAGCTCTCGTCAGCACCCTTTCAAGCATGGATCCTTCGGCTAAAATCTTTATCGGTATGTTGGTCGGCGGCATGATGGCCATTGATATGGGCGGCCCGATTAACAAGGCTGCTTATGTTACCGGTACGGGTTTGCTTGCTTCCGGAAACTATGAAGTCATGGCGGCGGTCATGGCGGGCGGTATGGTTCCCCCGCTTGCAATAGCTCTTGCAACAATGTTCTTCAAAAACAAATTCACCGAAAACGAAATTAAAGCCGGTCCCACAAATATCGTTATGGGCTTCTCGTTCATTACCGAAGGCGCGATTCCGTTTGCTGCGGCAGACCCGATTCACGTTATCCCGGCTTGCGTAGTCGGTTCCGGACTTGCCGGCGCACTCTCAATGCTCTTCGGTTGCACACTCCGCGCGC
>CAJOPK010000201.1 GCA_905236255.1 uncultured Selenomonadaceae bacterium
ATTGTTATCGATACCAATGTCAATATTTGTGCCTTATATCACCCGATTGAAATCGGGAGTTTTACGGCATATTTTAAATAAAAAAATTTGTCAAAGGACACGGGCGTTTCATAAAGCGGGAGATTTCAATGTTACCCCCCAAATGAATAAAAATTTTTTAACTAACTTTTCTTTGTCCGGCAACAAAGAAAATGCCTTCATATGTCGCGAGCAACGCCCGTCCGGGGCGGCGCCGATTATCCTTAATTTCGGAGTTAACTCCCGCCTTCAGGCGTGGAGAGTATGTCAATTAAAAATTACTCCACAAGTTCATTTCATTCGTTTCGTCCATACCGTTTAAACAGCCGTGTTCTTTTAAAGCCGCTATTGCCGTTTTATTTGCGCCGGTGCGATTTTTTAAATCGTCTATGGAGGAAAAATTTCCTTCCTTCCGTGCCTCCGCAATACTGCGCGCCGCAACCTGCCCCACTCCGGAAATTGATGCAATCGGCGGGAGCAGCGAATTTTCCAGCATTATAAATTTTTCCGCATCGGATTTATAAATATCCACTTTCTCCAATCCGAAACCGCGCAAAAACATTTCATGCGCAAGCTGATAAACCGCCAAAGTCGCAGCCTCTTTCAAGTCAAGTTTTCTGTCCTGCGAAATTTCGTCCAGCTTGTCAATTTGAGTTTTTACATATCTTTCGCCCTTGATAATTTCATTTGCGTCAAATTCGTCCGCACGAATGGAAAAATATGCGGCGTAATAAGCCAAAGGATAATGAACTTTGCAATATGCAATCCGATAAGCCATCATAACGTAAGCCGTTGCATGAGCTCTGGGGAAAAGGTACTTGATTTTTTGGCAGGAGTCGATATACCAATCCGGAACGTCATGTTTTTTCAGATCGTCAACGACTTCGGATTTAATGCCTTTTCCCTTTCTTACACCTTCCATAGTCTTAAACGAAAGGAGAGGATCAACGCCGTGATGAATCAGATACATCATAATGTCGTCGCGGGCAGAAATTGCGTCTTTCAAAGTACAGGTGCCGTCTTTTATTAAATCCTGCGCGTTTCCGAGCCAAACGTCCGTGCCGTGCGAAAATCCGGAAATTCGTACAAGATCGCTGAAACAATCCGGGTGAGTGTCGTCAATCATCATTCGCGTAAATTGCGTTCTAAATTCGGGAATACCGAAAGTCCCGGATTTCGTCCCTATTTGACGCGGTGTCAAATGAATTGCATCGGTTGAAGAAAACAGGCTCAAAGTCGGTTTGTCGTCAAGCGGAATTGTCTGCGGATCTCTGTGCGTCAAATTTTCAAGCATTTTTATAACCGTCGGATCATCGTGTCCGAGTATGTCAAGTTTTACCAATCGGGAACTTATCGAATGATAATCAAAATGAGTGGTGATTGTTCCCGAAGTTTTATCGTCAGCCGGGTGTTGCAGGGGAGTAAAATAATGAATGTCCATATCGCGGGGAACAACCATAATTCCGGCGGGGTGCTGACCGGTAGTTCTCTTTACACCCATGCAACCCGCCGCAACTTTTGCAATAAACGAGCCGTGTTTTGTAAGATTTTTTTCTTCATAATATTTTTTGACGAAACCGAAAGCGGTTTTTTCCGCAACCGTCGCAATCGTTCCCGCCCTGTAAACATTGTGTTTTCCGAAAAGAATTTCGGTATATTTGTGCGCATGAGATTGATATTCGCCGGAAAAATTCAAATCAATATCCGGAACTTTGTCGCCGTCAAATCCCAAAAATACCGCAAAAGGTATATCATGCCCGTCCTTAATCAGCGGATAGCCGCAGACCGGACAATTTTCGTCCGGCAAATCATAACCGCAACCTACGGATCCGTCCGTAACAAATTTACTGTAACAACATTTCGGACAGCGGTGGTGCGGCGGAAGAGGATTGACTTCCGTAATGCCGGTGACGGTCGCAACGAAAGACGATCCGACGGATCCTCTGGAGCCGACAAGATAGCCGTCGTCATTGGATTTTTTTACAAGTCTTTGGGCGATTAAATAAAGTACCGAAAAACCGTGACCGATAATCGGCTTGAGTTCCTGCTCCAATCTGTCCTCAACGATTTTCGGCAAATTTTCCCCGTACATCAGGCGAGCCTTTTTGTAAGACATTTCGCGAATTTCTTCGTCCGCACCGGGAATTGAAGGAGAATAAAGCCCGTCCGGAATCGGTTTCATAACTTCGACCATATCGGCAATTTTGTTCGGATTTGTTATGACCGCATCGTAAGCGGTTTTTTCGTCAAGATAGGAAAATTCTTCAAGCATTTCGTCGGTCGTCCGCAAATACAGCGGCGGCTGAATATCGGCATCGTCAAAGCCTTTGCCGTTCATCAAAATCGTTCTGTAAAGGAAATCGTCCGGGTTCAAAAAATGAACGTCACAGGTTGCAATCAACGGCTTGTTCAATTTTTTTGCAAGTTCGGCAACCCGGATATTTATTTGCCTTAAATCGTCGTCGTTGTTGACGTTCGGAAATTCTTCACTGCGGACAAGAAAATCATTGTTGTGAATCGGCTGAATTTCAAGATAATCATAAAAATTTGCGATCTCTTCAATTTCATTTTCCGGACGACCTGCAACAATCGCCCGAATAAGTTCTCCGGCTTCACAAGCCGAACCCAAAATCAAACCTTCCCGAAATTCGGCAAGAATTTTTTTCGGAATACGCGGCGTTCTGTGAAAATATTTCAGCTGACTTAACGAAACGAGTTTATAAAGATTTTCCAATCCGATTTTATTTTTCGCCAAAATTATTATGTGATTGGCGTATTTCTGTTTGAAATCTTCGCCGACAAGATAACCTTCCATGCCGTAAATAACTTTTATGTTTTTGCCGGATTTTGCAAGTTTTGCGGCAGTTTTTGCGGCATCCGGGAAAGCCTGCACAACGCCGTGATCCGTTATCGCAACGCTTGACCAATTCCAAGCGGCGGCGGTTTCGATCAATTTTTCGACGGAAACAACCGAATCCATCGCACTCATTGTCGTATGTGCATGAAGTTCCGTCCGCTTGTTTTCGGCAAGATCTTGACGGGTTGCGGCACTTTCGACTTCCTCAACCGAATCAATCATTACGATAAGCTCTTTCAAAAAATCATCGTATTTGACCGGTCCGGAGATTTTGACATTCATGCCGCCTTTCAATTTTCCGACAAATTCTTCCGCCTTTTCTTTTGAACCGGCTCTAAAAAATTTTTTGCAGATTATGCCGTTCGTATTATCGACAACCGCAAAACTCACCACACACGATCCGGTTTTAAATTCGCGCAGATTCACTCCGTTCTTTTCGTCTTTGCCGATCTCTCCCGAAATTATAACCTGCGGCAATTCTTCCTTAATCTCGGAAATTTTTGTGATGTTGCCTTCGATCTTCCCGAAAACTTCTTTCTTTGATGAAGTACCGGCTTTTCTCGGAACAAAACTTTTCCCGCCGGGCGCATAAGATTTTTTTGCCGGCGCGGAAGTTTCCGAAATTACCGGAATAATCACCGGGCGAATTTCGACGGTTGCGCCGTATTTTTCGCTCAAAAAATCTTCGGCAAGATGAAAAACTCTTTCGTCAGTATCTTTGCCGGGCGAAACAAAAATTTTCCAGTGATTTATTTCCGGCGTAACTATAACTTCGTTGACGAAACAACTCTGCAAAGATGCGCCTTCTTCTTCGCCGGGATTGAAATCCGCCAATATTTTGCCGAAAATTTTTACATCATCGATTTTAAGTCTGTACTTATCCATACTAACCGCCATTCAAAAAATTTTTAAGTTTTTCTATTTCGGAAACCAACGACAAAAATTTTTCGCCGGAACGCGCCCGCGCACTTTTGGACATTTCGTTCCTTACGCGAATCAATTTTTTCAACCGCTGATTTAAGAAATTCGCGAGGAGCGGTGACGAATCCTTTTTAAAAGTTTTTACGGAAAAATTTTCAGGCTTGACGGCAAGGAAAATTTCGTAAACAATCCCGCCGACTTCCGCCAAGTCAATATCCTCAATTTTCCAATCAATCTCCGAAATAAAATCCGAAACCCTTTCCGGTGCATTCATCGGCTGCAAAATCAAATTGTCGGCGGAATTTACAACTTCCGGCGAATTTCTCAAAATTTCGCAAATCAAGGCTCCGCCCATTCCGGCAATACAAATTGTATCGACTTCGCCGGGATTTATGACTTTTAAACCGTCTCCCCGCCGGACTTCAACAAAATTTTCAAGTCCGGCGGCAACGATATTTTTTTCGGCGACTTCCGCCGGCCCCGAATTTTTATCCGTAGCAATGACAAATTTTGCTTTTCCGGATTTCAAAAGTTCAATCGACAAATAGCCGTGATCCGCGCCTATGTCAGCCGCCCGACTTCCGGGATTTACGAAATTTGCCAAAGTTTTTATTCGCGAATCAATCATCTTGTCACCCGCAATAAAAAAGGAATGCCCTCGCATTCCTTGTATTTTCTCTGAAATGGCTCCCCGGGCCGGGCTCGAACCAGCGACTCCCTGATTAACAGTCAGGTGCTCTACCGACTGAGCTACCGAGGAATCTGAATCAAACTGAATCAGCGAAGGAATAATACAACCGTTGGATATTTTTGTCAAGATAATTTTCTTGCAAAATCACGGGCGTTGCAGGATTACAATACATTCGTTACCAAAAAATTCACTTTATTTCGGAAAGCAAAAAAATTTTCCGCAAAATCAAGGGGTGTAGTTGACATTTAAGCCGAAAAAAGGGTTTTTTGTCGGATTGAAGAAATCTATAAAAAATTTCGTTTTGGACTGTAAGACCGAAAATAAAATCAAAAAACGTTGAAAAAAATTACCGAAACATAATTTGAAAAATCGGTTGTCTGTTGCTCTGCCGATTTTAAACGGGAAACATAACTTTGTTTGACTTTTTCGGTTTCATG
>CAJOPK010000202.1 GCA_905236255.1 uncultured Selenomonadaceae bacterium
CGCTGTAGGTGTACCAATGATTTTTGCCCTTGCGAATTTGATAGAGCGGCGGCTGTGCTATGAAAACGTGACCATGCTCAATTAAGGGCTTCATATAACGGTAGAAGAAAGTAAGCAAAAGTGTACGAATATGCGCGCCGTCAACATCGGCATCGGTCATAATTATAATTTTGCCGTAACGACGTTTTGCAAGGTCGAAGTCCTCGCTTATTCCCGTACCGAAAGCCGTAATCATTGTGCGAATTTCGGCGTTGGCAAAGATTTTATCCAGACGCGCCTTTTCGACGTTTAAAATTTTTCCGCGCAAGGGAAGAATCGCCTGAAATCTGCGATCGCGTCCCTGTTTTGCCGAGCCGCCCGCACTGTCACCCTCAACGATATAAATTTCCGCTTTATCCGGATCTCTTACCGAACAATCGGCAAGTTTTCCGGGAAGTGCCGAAACTTCAAGCGCGTTTTTGCGGCGGGTAAGTTCACGGGCTTTTCTTGCCGCCTCACGGGCACGGGATGCCATTACCGCCTTTTCCAAAATCGTTTTTGTGACGGAAGGATTTTCTTCAAAAAATTCTCCCAGACCTTTGCCGGTGACCGCGCTTACAAGCGAACGAATTTCTTCGTTTCCGAGTTTCGTTTTAGTCTGTCCTTCAAATTGCGGGTTGTGAAGTTTTACGCTGATGACACAAGTCAAACCTTCCCGAATGTCTTCACCGCTCAAAGAACTGTCCGCACTTTTCAAAAGGTTGCGGCGTTTTGCAAAATCGTTTGCAATTCTGGTCAATGCAATTTTAAATCCGGCAAGATGAGTGCCGCCTTCTTCCGTGTTTATGTTGTTGACGTAGCTGTAAATGTTTTCCTGGTAGCTGTCGGTGTATTGCAGGGCAATTTCGACAAGTGCGTCGTCCTGTTTGCCGTTGAAGTAAATCGGCGCGGGATGGAGTTTTGTCTTCTTGCGGTTGAGATGTTCGACAAAAGATTTTATGCCGCCCTCAAATTTATAAACGTCATTATGCCCTTCTCCGCGCTTGTCAATCAAAGTAATACTGATTCCGCTGTTCAAAAAAGCAAGTTCGCGCAGGCGGTGTTTCAAAGTGTCGTAGCTGTATTCGGTGACGGTGAAAATTTCATCGTCCGGAACAAAATGAACGCGTGTTCCGGTATTTTCAGCCGTGCCGATTTCGTGCAGGGGGGTAATTGTATTGCCGCGCTCAAAGGCAATTTGATAAATTTTGCCGTCGCGCTTTACTTCGACTTCCATAGACTTACTCAAGGCATTGACGACCGATACGCCCACACCGTGCAAGCCGCCGCTGACTTTGTAGCCGTCGCCGCCGAATTTTCCGCCGGCGTGCAAAACGGTCAAAACGACTTCCACCGCCGGCTTTCCGGATTCGTGCATATCGACCGGAATACCGCGCCCGTTGTCGCTTACGGTAATGGAATTGTCCTCTTCAATCGTAACTTTAATATCGTCGCAGTAGCCGGCAAGAGCCTCGTCAATGGAATTGTCAACGACTTCATAAACAAGATGATGCAAGCCGCGCTCGCCGGTCGATCCGATATACATACCGGGACGAAGTCGGACGGCTTCCAAGCCTTCCAAAATCTGAATTTGATTCGCGTCGTATTCGCCCTCAACCGTGCTGACTTCCTGAGCCTCCGCAGCATCGACATGGGTTTCTATGTGTTCGCTTTCAATAATTTCATCAATATCGTTTTTTTCTTCCGTCAAAAGGTTTTCGTTATCCGTCAAAATTTTTTCCTCCGTTTCAAAAATAAAAAACCGTTGCGCGCGATTATACCGGACAATTTTTAAATCGTCAAAATTTACAAAACTTTGAAAGATTCTTCCGCCGCTTTTAAAGTCTTTTCAATATCTTCCTCCGTGTGCGCCGCAGACATAAACAAAGTTTCAAATTGGGACGGAGCAAGATAAATTCCCCTTTCAAGCATCGCGAAAAACCATTTTTTAAATTGATTTTGATTCGCCGCCGCCGCATCTTCATAATTCGTAATTTCTTTTTCCGAAAAGAACATTCCGAACATTGACCCGGCTTGATGAACCCGGACTTTTACGCCGGATTTTTCCGCAATATTTTTTAAGCCTTCGACAAGTCGGGAAGTTTTTTCGACAAGTCTTTCGGTAAAATTTTCTTCTTCAAGCAAAATTTTCAAAGTTTCGATTCCGGCAGTCATGGCAAGAGGATTTCCGCTCAAAGTTCCCGCCTGATAAATTTTTCCGTCCGGCGAAACATTACGCATAATTTCCGCACGACCGCCGTAAGCCGCGCAGGGGAGTCCGCCGCCGATAACTTTCCCCAAACAGATCAAGTCCGGCTTGATTTTATATTTTTCGCAGGCACCGCCCAAAGCAACGCGAAAACCGCACATGACCTCATCAAAAATCAAAACGGATTTATATTTTTCGGTGACGGCACGGAGTCCCGGCAGAAAATTTTCTTTCGGCAAAACAAGCCCCATATTCCCGGCAACCGGCTCGACAATTACCGCCGCAATTTCATTCCCGCAATTTTGGAAAACTTTTTCGACGGCTTCAAGATCATTGTAAGGCAGGGCAATCGTATCCTTTGCCGTACCGGAAGTAACGCCGGGACTTGAAGGAACTCCGAAAGTCGCCGCACCGGATCCGGCACTTACCAAAAGACTGTCGGCGTGTCCGTGATAACAGCCGACGAATTTTATAATTTTTTCGCGTCCGGTAAATCCCCGCGCAACCCGGAGCGCGCTCATGGTCGATTCCGTCCCGGAATTTACCATTCGCATGACTTCCATTGACGGATAAATTCTTTGCACAAGTTTTGCCAAATTCGTTTCAAGTTCGGTGGGTGCTCCGTAACTTGTACCGCGCTCAACCGCTTTTTTCAGCGCATCGACGACTTTTGAGTCGGCATGCCCCAAAATCATCGGTCCCCAAGACCCCACATAATCAACATAATCGTTTCCGTCAATATCAAAAATGTGACTGCCCTTTGCATGAGAAATGAACGGCGGATTTCCTTCGACACTTCCGAAAGACCTTACCGGACTGTTTACCCCGCCGGGCATAAATTTTTTTGCCTCCGCAAATGCCGCAACGGATTTTTTCAAATTCATATCAAAAATTCCCCCCGCAAATTTTACCATTGAAAAGCGGCGAAACATTTTCATTCGCCGCTTTTTTTGATCCGATCTCCGGTCTTTGACCGCAGAACTTCAAGTATCGTTTTCCGAGAAGTCATATTTTTGACGCTCCATGTAATCCATCAACTTTAAATCTTTTTTTATGTTCGGATTGACATCGTAAGCATCGGACTCAATTCCCGGTAAATACTCGGACGATAACCTTTCAAAGTGTTCTTTGTCGGTTTCAATTCCCAAATTCGTGTTCAAAACTTCTCCGAGTCTTTCGGCATTGGGAACAAGATAACTTACTCCGCCGATATATTGCCACCAGCCCGGAACGACTCCGGTTTTAATTTGCGCTTTATCCTCCGCATTTTTCAAAGTTCCGGCAACGGCAAGCATTTCGCCGGTCGAAAGATCCGTTTCAACCGCACCGATCGCAACTCCGAAAATTTCCGGCAACTTTACGATTATTGAAGGATCGCTCAACCTTTCGGCACAGGCACGCATAAAAGCTTGTTGACGACGGACTCTGCCGGCATCGCCTTCCGAATCTCTGAACCGGACAAACTGAATTGCCGTTTTCCCGTCAAGGTGCCGGAGTCCTTCCTCAAGATTTATGACAAGACCGCCGTTATCGTCCCAAGGATCTTCGTAATGCATCGGCTTTTCGATAAAAATATCGATCCCGCCGATCGCGTCGATAATCTTTCCAAATTCCGCAGTATTGACTTTGACGTAACGATCCACATCCATGCCGAGAAATTTTTCGACCGTCTTTTTGGTAAGTTTTTCGCCGCCGTGAGCATAAGCGGCATTGATTTTTTCATAGCCGTGTCCGGAAATCGCCACCCGAGTATCTCTGGGAATCGTCAAAAGTGCCGCATTATCGTCGGATAAATTCAGAATCATCAAAGTATCGGAACGCCCCACATCGTCTTTTCTTTCGTCAACACCCAAAATCATTACGGTCAAATCGTTTTGAAGTGTCGGCAAAACGGTTTCGGCAACGATTGATTTTTCTTTCGACAACCCGGATTTTTTTTCGCCTATGGAGTTGAAATTAAATCCGACGTAAGTTCCCAAAGAAATCGCACCAATCAAAATACAAAAAATGAATGAAAAAAATAATTTCTTTTTGCGGTTTTCGGCGATCTTTTTCCGCCGTTCCGCCAAAATTTCGCGTTGTTGTGTTCCTCCCATTTCATTTTCACCTCCCGTTTTGATATTTCCGCAAGATTGTCCGTCTGTCCGCGTATCGACAACCTGTTTTAAAAATCATTCTTTCTGCCAATTTTTAAATTCCCCTGCAAAAAAATCATAAATTGCAATATCAAGATAATTTAACTTGAAATTAACTTTTACGGGCAAATTTTAAAGATAATTTTAAGAACGCAAAATTAAAATCATTTTGAAATGAAGGATTTTTGAGCGGATTGTCAAATTTCCCGCCCGGAAAAAATTTTTACATTCAAGGAGGTTACAGGAAATGAAAAGATTGTTTTCATTTTTTTCCGTGTTGTTGGCGGCAATGTTTTTGCTTGCCGGCACACAGCCCGCATCGGCGGAAGAAGCGGAACCCGGAGTGGACTGGGTCAATAACGTCATAGTTGCCAAGGGTGAAGGTGCACCGCCCGCAAATGCA
>CAJOPK010000203.1 GCA_905236255.1 uncultured Selenomonadaceae bacterium
CTTGAAAACTTTGCCGAAAGATTTTTCTTACGATGAGGCGAAATCGCTTTTGCAAAAATTGGGTTTTCAAGAATCAAACAAGGGCAAGACTTCCGGGTCGCGTGTAAAATTTTATCGCAAACGTGACGATAATTCTTTGTTACTGCGCAAGCCCCACCCGAATAAAACTTTGGCGAAACAGGCTGTGAAAGACCTTTTGAAAGAACTGATTGCGTCTAAAGATGTGGAGGAGTGAGATTTTTATGGAACTCTTTTATAAAAATTATCGTACCGAAGTCGAGTATTATCCGGAAGATGCAATTTGGTACGGCAGGATTGAAGGTATAAGCGACTTGGTTAATTTTCAAAGTGATACCAAAGACGAAATTGAAAAAGAATTTCATGATGCGGTTGACGATTATTTGGACTTTTGCGAAGAAGTCGGCACAGAACCGAAACGCGAGTATGACGGAATGTCTGAAGTAAAAATTTATCCGGGACTTTACAAGGCTTTGGCTGACAAAGCCAAAAAAGCCGGCGAATCGTTCAATGAATTTATCGAAAAAATTCTGTCGGATTATGAGTGCAGAAACACGCAAGCGACAGTCGGCGGTTAATCGCCGTTTAAGCAGATTAAATTTGTAACCGGGAGGAATATTATGCCGAAGAAAAAGAATTTGAACAAAGTTTTGGTTATCGGATCCGGACCGATTATTATCGGTCAGGCGGCGGAATTTGATTATGCCGGAACTCAAGCCTGCCGCTCTTTGAAAGAGGAAGGGCTTGAAGTTGTGCTGGTCAACTCAAATCCGGCAACGATTATGACCGATACCAATACGGCAGACAGAGTTTATATAGAACCGCTTACCGTAGATTTTTTGACGGCGATTATCGAAAAGGAAAAACCGGACGGACTTCTTGCAACTTTGGGCGGGCAAGCCGGACTGAATCTTGCCGTTCAACTTTCGGAAACCGGCGTTCTCGAAAAATTTAACGTCGAACTTTTGGGAACGTCACTTGACGCAATTAAAAAGGCGGAAGATCGCGAACTTTTCAAGGAAACGATGCAGGCTATCGGTGAACCCATTCCGGAATCGACCATTGTCGAAGATGTTCATTCGGCTGTTGAATTTGCGCGGGAAATCGGCTATCCGCTGATAGTTCGTCCGGCTTATACTTTGGGCGGTACCGGCGGCGGAATTGCCGACAATGAAGAAGAACTTATCGAAATTGTTCTGCGCGGCTTGAAATATTCCATGATAGGTCAGGTTTTGATTGAGCGCAGTGTTGCCGGCTGGAAAGAGATTGAATATGAAGTCATGCGCGACGGTCACGACAACTGTATAACCGTCTGCAACATGGAAAATTTTGATCCGGTCGGAGTTCATACCGGCGACTCGATAGTTGTTGCGCCCAGTCAGACTTTGACGGATACCGAATATCAACTTTTGCGTTCGGCAAGTTTGAAAATTATTCGCGCACTCGGAATTGAAGGCGGTTGCAACGTCCAATACGCCCTTAATCCCAAAAATCAAGATTACTACGTTATCGAAGTCAATCCGCGCGTAAGTCGTTCGTCGGCACTTGCGTCGAAGGCTACCGGTTATCCGATTGCAAAAGTCAGTGCAAAAATTGCACTCGGTTACACTTTGGACGAAATTACAAATGCCGTCACTCACAAGACAAAGGCTTGTTTTGAGCCGGCTTTGGATTATTGCGTCGTTAAATTCCCGCGCTGGCCTTTCGATAAATTTGTGTATGCCGACAAAACTTTGGGTACTCAAATGAAGGCAACCGGTGAAGTCATGAGTATTGACAGATGTTTTGAGGGCGCACTTTTGAAAGCCGTCAGAAGTCTTGAAATCGGCGTAAATCGTCTGCACATGGACAAAATCGAAGAATGGGACGACGAAAAAATTAAACGCCGGCTTGCAAGGGTGAACGACGAAAGAATTTTTGTAATTGCGGAGGCTTTGCGCCGGAATATTGCGACGGTTGACGAAATTTTTGAAATTACCAAAATTGACCGCTGGTTTATAAACAAAATCAAAAATATCACCGACGTTGAAAACAGATTGAAGAGGGAAGAACTCGGTGTAAAACAACTTAAAGCCGCAAAATACGTCGGGCTTTCCGATAAATCGATTTCCGAAATTACCGGAGTAAAAATCAAAAAAATTCGTGCCATGCGTTTGCAGAACAATATTTTGCCCTGCTACAAAATAGTCGATACCTGCGCGGCGGAATTTGAAGCCTTTACGCCTTATTATTATTCGACTTTCCGGGCTGAAGTCGATGAAGTTGAAGTCAGCGACAGGAAAAAAGTCATCGTTTTGGGATCCGGCCCGATTCGCATAGGGCAGGGCGTTGAATTTGATTACTGCTCCGTTCATTCGGTTTGGGCATTGAGGGAAGCCGGATATGAAGCGATTATCATAAACAACAATCCGGAAACGGTTTCGACGGACTTTGATATTTCGGACAGACTTTATTTTGAGCCTTTGACTGCGGAGGACGTTTTAAACATTATCGACAAGGAAAATCCGGAAGGCGTTATCGTTCAATTCGGCGGACAGACGGCAATAAATCTTGCGGCAAGTCTTGCCGATGCCGGAGTAAGAATTTTCGGCACTTCCGTTGACGACATTGACCGGGCGGAAGATCGCGAGCGTTTCGATGAAGTTTTGACGGAAGTAAACATTCCCCGACCGCGCGGAATAAGCGTTACAAATTTGCAAGATGCCGTAAGCGGGGCTGAAGAAATCGGCTATCCGGTTATGGTTCGTCCCAGTTATGTTTTGGGCGGCAGGGCTATGGAAATTGTCTACAATGAGGCGGAACTCCGGGATTATATGAGCCGCGCCGTTAAAGTCACTCCCGACCATCCGGTTTTGGTTGACAGGTATATGCAGGGGACGGAAGTCGAAGTCGATGCGATTTGTGACGGGACGGATACGGTTATTCCGGGAATCATGGAACACGTCGAAAGAGCCGGCGTTCATTCCGGCGACAGCATAGCGGTTTATCCTCCGCAGACTTTACATTCAAAAATTATTTACACCATAACCGACTACACGAAACGACTTGCAACAGCCCTGCACGTCAAAGGTCTTTTGAACATTCAATACGTCGTTGCCGACGGGCAGGTTTACGTTATTGAAGTCAATCCGCGCTCAAGCCGGACGGTTCCTTTCCTCAGCAAAGTTACGAATATTAAGATGGTCAATGTTGCAACTCAAGTTGCGCTCGGTAAATCTTTGAGTGAGCAGGGATTTTATCCGGGACTTGTCGAGCCGAAACCTTACGTTGCGGTTAAAGCTCCGGTATTCTCCTTTGCAAAAATGCAGGACGTTGACATTTCTTTGGGACCTGAAATGAAATCTACCGGTGAAGTCATGGGCATAGACTATCATTACGCCCGCGCACTTTACAAAGCGATTACCGGCGCGGGAATGAACATTCCGAAAAACGGCTGTATTCTGTTTACGGTTGCCGACAAAGACAAGGAAGAAATGAAACAGCTTGCAAAGGCTTTCGCCGAACTCGGTTTTAAACTTGCGGCTACGGAAGGCACGGCAAAGGCTTTGGAAAGTGTCGGGATTGAGGCGGAAGTTGTCGGGAAAGTTCATCAGCGCAGCACGGATATAATTCAGATGATTAAGCTGGGCAAAATTCACATGGTAATAAACACGCCCGCACCCGGAAAACATATCGCAAAGGACGGTTTCCGGATTCGCCGGGCAACGGTCGAACACGGAATACCCTGCCTTACAAGTTTGGATACGGCTTGGGAAGTCATGCGCGTTTTGAGTTTCATGAGAGATCGTCGGCTTGTTTATTCGCTTGCAATTCAGGATTATGTGGGCGGCGGTGACGGGCTGGCTTAAAAATAACGGAGCGTTTACGCATGGAAAAACTTTGGTCGTTTTGGGAAGTCCTTTTGATTCCCGGAATTGCAAAATTTTACGAAAACAAATATCTTGAGGCAACGCGCAGGTCGTTTTATATGCTGATCCCGTTTTGGCTGGTTGTTTCGTTTTTCGATATTCTCGGAAATGTGATATTAAATCCTTCCGGGTTTGTCATGGGACGGGAAGGATTGGATTTGGGATTTTGGCTGACCGGAGGACTTGCCGGAGAAGAATATGTTCAAAGCGGATTTTCACAAGTTCTGCAGACTTATCAATCGGTGTTAAAAGTTGCTTATTCCGTTCCGTCGATAGTTTTATGTGCAACACTTTCAAGGCGGCTTGCGGAATTTTGGAAGTCCGACAAAAATTTGACGATGTTCTGCGCGTTGTTTTCGTTGTTTTTGTTTTCTCCGGTTAACGTGGGAAATCCGAATACGGCTTTGACGGATTATTTTTCCGAAATCGGAATCTTTTCGGCTTTCTTCACTACCTTTGTTTCAGTCAAAATCTTTTCTATACTCTTCAACAAAAAATTTTTGCGTTTGAGATTGCCGAAAGGACTGCCGAAAGACTTTTCAAAATATTTTTCGGCGATCTTTCCGGTTTTGTTGACGCTCGCAATATTTTCGATAATTTCCTTTGCGGCTGCTCTGATAAGAATCGGCGGGGAAAATTTTTTGCATGAACTTGCCGGATCTTCAATTTTTCAAAATGCGTTTTTCGTCCTAATTTTTCAATTTGTGGTATGGTTTTTGTGGTGGCTGGGAATACCGGGTTACGGCGTGTTTTCGACGGTTTTGGAAAATGTTTATCTGCCGGCACAAATAAGCAACGGGACAGCCGACAATATTGCAATATTTACGACCGGATTTTTTGAAGCGGAAGTAATTCATGTGTTGGGATTGATGATCGCAATTTTGGTTTTTTCGCAACACAATCAATGGCGGGCAATTTCAAAATTTTCAATTCCGCTCATGGCTTTTAACATTCAGGAAGTTTTTATATTCGGTTTGCCGGTCATTTTAAATCCGATATTTTTTATTCCTTACATTTTTGCACCGATTGCAAATACTTTAATCGGCTGGGTTGCGATTTCTTGGGGAATTATCCCGACTTTTCAAACGGAAATTGCCTGGACAATGCCGCTGTTTTTGAGTGCCGCAATAAGCACAAATTCAATAATGGGGGCAGTCTTGCAGGTCGTTTGGCTGATAACGGATATATTTATTTATGCTCCGTTTGTCATAACGGCAAATTCGTTTGACTTGGAGGAAAAAAAGGCGGTGACGAAAAAATGAGCGATGAAGAAAAACTTTCACGGAGATTTTACATTCTCAATGCCTGCGTCACGATAATTTTGGCGGCGGCAATTTTTATATCCATCGCCCAATTCGGCACTCAAGCCGGACAAAGTCGCCTTCAGGTTGCTCTTATTATTCCGGGAGAAAAAACTCAACCGGGCTGGAATAAATCCCAATACAACGCTTTGAAAACGGTCTGCGGAGAATCGGATTACGAATTGATTTTGAGGGAAAATGTTCCCCGCGATTACGACTCCTGCCAAAAAGTAATAAATGAACTTTCCGCAAGAGGAATCAACACATTTTGCTTTGCGAACGGTGCTTTGCTCTCGGATCTTGCAAAATTTGAAAAGCAGAATCCGAAATTGAGTCTTTGCACGGTGGAAACAGTTTCGATTTTGTACACTTCCGGACGAAATGTGATTTTGTCTTTTGAAGGATATTATATCGCCGGAATTTTGGCGGGACTTCACACGAAAACGAACAAAATCGGATATATCGCGCCTTTCCCAAATTCCGAAATGAACATGGGAATAAATGCTTTTGTTTTGGGAGTGCAAAGGGTAAATCCGGAAGCGGAAGTTTTGCTTAATTGGACGGGAAATTGGGACAATCCGGCAAGGGAAGAACAGTCCGTACAAACTTTGAAGGCGGAACGGGTCGATATACTTACTTATCATCAAAACGGAGAAACCATTCCCCGAACGGCGGAAAGACTCGGAATAAATTTCATTTCGTTTAACGAATCTTATCCCAATTCCGCCCATTGTCTTGCCGCAATAAAAATAGATTGGACGACGGTTTATTCGGATCTGTTGCGATACAGGAACACCGCTTACGGAAAAAATTTAATTCGTGCCTCCGGAGTTGCAAGCGGCGTGGTAAAATTTGAGGAGATCAACAAAATTTCCGCCCGCGAAAAAGTTTTGATTGAAACGGCACTCCGGGAAATAATGAACGGCAGGATAATTTTTTCCGGAGATATTTTTGACAGAAACGGTTTCCGGCGATGCGCCGCAAATGAAGCCGTAAGTTTTCAAAGCATGGAACAAAATATGAATTGGTTGGCAAAAGGAGTGAGAGTCGTTGGACAATGAAAAAACAGACACCGGCAAAAAAAATGTTTTTCGATTTGCACTTAAATTGGTCAGCCGATTTTTGATATTTTTGGCGGCACTGGGATTTATAGGCTGGCTCGTTTTGACGAAAATGGAAAATCTTTTGCAAAACGAAATAGAAAATTTTGTAGCCACCCATGCCGGAATAACTTCACAAATTGCGACGGAAAGATTTGAAGGAGAACTCGTTCAACTTTCCCGGCAGGCAAAACTTATCGAAAGCAATTTGATTCCTCCGGAACAAATGGTTCAATCGGTAAGTTTGGGCGAGCCGGGCGTTACTTCCGGGATTTATGACATGGCGGGAAATTTGATTGCCGGAATACATTTGCCGGAGGACGCAAGATCACAAATTACCCGCACCCGCACCGGCAACAAAGTCGTCGGTTATTATGACAATTTCGGAATTGTAATGTCCGTCCCGGTTATTTACGGCGGAAATGTCCGGTATGTTCTTTACAAAGTTTATCGCGATAAACTTTTGGAAGAGAGATTTTTCCACATTGAAACGGATTTGAGCAAAAATATTTTAATCTGCGATACATCAAAAAGCAAAGTCGTTGTCCCTTATTCGGGTTACGGCAAAGGGGACAGGTTTTTTGATGAGGAATTGAATTTGCCGAAAGGTTACAATGCGATTATCGAAAAACTTTCCAACGAAAATTCCGTCGCCCTTTATTCGCCGGTGATTGACCGGGATTATGTGATTTTTGCGGCGGAAATACGGGAAAATTTTGTTGTTCTGGGTTATGTCGATTGGAACAAGGCAATCGGCGGAATTTTTGAAGTTCACCGGATTGTTGTCTGGGTATTCTTCCTGCTTGTGATAATGTTCAGCATTTTTGTACTCTATTCGTTTACCGCCGAATTGAAGGTTGCGGAAAGTGACGAATTGAGAGAGGCAAAGGATGAAGCGGATCGGGCGAATATGGCAAAAAGTGAATTTTTGGCGAATATGTCGCACGAAATAAGGACTCCGCTCAATGCCGTTTTGGGTATGGACGAAATGATTTTGCGGGAAGTGCCGGAAGGCTCTCAACTCAAAACTTACGCCTGGAACATAAAAAGCTCCGGCGAAAATCTTCTTTCGCTGATAAACGACATTTTGGATTTCTCGAAAATCGAAAGCGGCAAAATGGAAATTGTCGAAACGCCTTATTATTTGAGTTCCGTATTGAATGACATTTTCAACATGATGAGATTTAAAGCGGAGCAGAAAGGCTTGGAATTTAACATTTCCGTTGACGAAAGTATTCCGGACGCGCTTTACGGTGATGAAGTTCGTATTCGTCAGGTTATCGTAAATATTTTGAACAACGCCGTAAAATATACGCAAAAAGGCTCGGTCACTTTCAAAGTCGGCTGGAAAAGATCCGCCGACGGAAGTGCGACAATGGAATTTTCTTCGATTGATACGGGTATAGGAATAAAGGAAGAAGATTTGCCTAAGCTCTTCGGAAAATTTCAGCGGCTCGATCTGAAAAAAAATCGTACGGTCGAAGGCACCGGCTTGGGTCTTTCGATAACTTTCAAACTCGTAAAAATGATGGGCGGCGAAATTAAAGTTGCCAGCGAATACGGCAAAGGCAGTACCTTCACGATTATTTTGCCGCAGAAAATCGAACAGTATGAACCGATCGGAGATTTCCGTAAACGGGCGGAAGAATTTATCAATCAACAAAAGGCTTATCGGGAAAGTTTCATCGCACCGGACGCGGAAATTTTGGTTGTGGACGACAGCGAAATGAATTTGTTTGTCGTGGAAAATCTCCTGAAGAAAACAAAAATTCAAATCGACAGAAGTATGAGCGGCAAAGATTGCTTGGAAAAAATTGCCCAAAAACATTATGACGTAATTTTCCTGGATCACATGATGCCGGAAATGGACGGAATAGAAACTCTCGAACGGGCAAAAACTTTGAAGGACAGCAAATGCAACGATACTCCGATTATCGCGCTTACGGCAAATGCAATTTCCGGAGTCCGCGAAATGTTCCTCAGCAAAGGATTTACCGATTATCTTTCAAAGCCGGTTGCCGGCAAAGATTTGGAGCGTATGTTGCAAAAATATCTGCCGCCGGAAAAAATTATTGACGAAGAAGATGAAGTCGTCGAAGAAATTCCGGAAAATCAAATTGAAGAAAATCCGGAACCTGCTCCGGAAAAATCCGAAGAAAAATCCTATTCCGACGAAGTCGAAAACATTGACGTAAATTTGGGTATGCAATATTGCGGCGGAATGGAAGAAATGTACAAGGAATTTGTCAAGATGTTCTGTCAACGCCGGGAGGAAACGAAAGACAAAATAGAAAATGCCTTCAATACCGAAAATTGGAAGGATTACACGACTTACGTCCATGCTTTAAAATCCGGATCTCTTTCGGTCGGCGGCAAAATTCTTTCCGAGCAGGCAAAGGCTTTGGAAATGGCGGGTCATGCTTATTTTGACGGGCCGGAAGAAGAAAAAGATTCTCAACTTGCCTACATCAAAGAAAATCATTCAAAGGCGTTGGAACTTTACGATGCCTTTGTCGAAGAGGCAAAAAGACGCGAGCTTTTCGTCGAACAATAATTTTCCGGATAAATTTTCAAAAATCCGGTATAATATCAAAAAATTTGAGGAGGAATTTTAAAAGTGAAATATATAAGTACCCGCTCAAAAATTAAGCCGATTGATTCGGCGGAAGCGATTTTGAAGGGAATTGCCGATGACGGCGGTCTTTTCGTCCCGGAGTCGATTCCGAAAGTTTCTTCGGAAGAATTGGAAAAAATGCTTAAAATGCGCTACGAACAGCGCGCCGCATATATTTTGGGGAAATTTTTGACCGATTACACGGAGGACGAACTCTCCGAATATGCGGAACTTGCTTACAACTGGTTTGATGTCAACACCCGGATTCCGATGGCAATTTTGGTGAGAAGTGCCGAAAATCAGGAGGCTCCTTTCGGAATTTTGGAACTTTGGCACGGCCCGACAAGCGCATTTAAAGATGTTGCACTTCAAATGTTGCCGCGCCTTATGACCGGTGCTTTGAAGAAAACCGGCGAAACACGCGAAATTTTGATTTTGGTTGCAACTTCCGGCGATACCGGCAAGGCGGCTCTTGCGGGTTTTGCGGACATTCCGCAGACAAAAGTCATGGTTTTTTATCCGGACGGCGGCGTAAGCAAAATTCAACGCCTTCAAATGGTCACTCAAACCGGCAACAATGTCAACGTCACCGCCGTCAAAGGAAATTTTGACGACGCGCAGACCGGAGTCAAAAAGATTTTTGCCGACGAAAAAATTCGCGAAGAACTCGACAAAGCCGGCGTTAAATTGAGTTCGGCAAATTCCATAAACTGGGGCAGACTTGTCCCGCAGATCGTCTATTATTTTTCGGCTTATTTGGAGTTTGTGAGAACCGGCAAAATGAAGATCGGAGATCTCATGAACGTTTCCGTTCCCACGGGGAATTTCGGCAACATTTTGGCGGCGTATTATGCCCGGAAAATGGGGTTGCCGATTAACAAATTGATCTGCGCGTCAAACATAAATCACGTTTTGACGGATTTCTTTCAAACGGGCGTTTACAATCGCCGGCGCGAATTTCACAAGACGATCACGCCGTCAATGGATATTTTGATTTCAAGCAATTTGGAGCGACTTCTCTTTCATGAAACCGGCGGTGACTTTAAACAGGTCAAAAAATTTATGACCGAATTGACCGCAAAAGGTCAATATAAGGTTGACGCGAAAATCAAAAAAAATCTCGACAAAGTTTTCTTTGCGGATTATGCCGATGAGGCGGAAACCAAGGACATAATAAAAAAACTTTACGGCTCTTTCAAATACCCGATCGACACTCATACGGCGGTCGCACTCGGCGTTGCCGTAAAATATCGCAGAAAGACGAAGGACACTTTGCCTATGGTTGTTGCCTCCACCGCAAGCCCGTACAAATTTACCGGCGCGGTTTTGGATGCTCTCGGTCAATCGGCGGCGGGCGCTGATGATTTTGCACAACTGGATATTTTAAACAAATTCACCGGCAGACCGATTCCCAAAAATTTGGACAATCTCAAAGACGCGAAAATTTTGCATGAGGACGTTTGCGAAAAAGACGAAATGGCGGAACGTGTAATTGCTTTCGCGAAAAAATAATCGGAGTTGAATTATGAATAACGAAAAACCCGTTGTCGGAGGTCAGGCGGTAATCGAAGGGGTAATGATGCGCGGTTTCGGGAAAGTTGCAACCGCAGTTCGCAATCCCGAAGGAAAAATCGAAGTCGAAGTAAAGCCGGTCAATTCGATTACCGACAGATTTCCGGTTTTAAAATTGCCCTTCATCAGAGGATTTGTCGTGTTGGCGGAGTCCCTGAGCTTGGGAATAAAATCATTGATGTATTCGGCAAAAATTGCCGGAGTTGAAGAGGACGAAGAAGAACTTACCGACACGGAACTTACCGCATCGGTAGTTTTTGCGTTGGTAATTGCCGCCGTGCTTTTTATTGCAATTCCGACTTTTGCCGCAAAATTTTTGCACGGTCTTACGGAAGATCCCTTCATGTTGAATTTGGCGGAAGGATTTGTAAGGTTGATAATTTTTCTGGCGTATATATTCGCAATTTCGCGCACGAAAGACATTCAGAGAGTTTTTCAATATCACGGAGCGGAACATAAAACGATTTTTTGTTACGAGGCGGACGAACCTTTGACGGTCGAAAATGCCCGAAAATTTCCCCGACTTCACCCGCGATGCGGCACGGCATTTTTGCTGATTGTAATGATTGTCAGCATTTTTGTCTTTGCATTTTTGGGCTGGCCGGATTTGTTGACGCGGGTTTTGTCGCGAATAATTTTGTTGCCGGTCGTCGCCGGAATTTCATACGAGATAATAAAATTTTCGGCGCGTTCGGAAAATTCGATTGTCCGGCTTGCAACCTTGCCGGGACTTTGGTTACAGTATTTGACCACGCGGGAGCCGGACGATTCAATGCTTGAGGTTGCCATAGCATCATTGAAGGCGGTCGAGCCGGCGGAAATCGAAAATTAAACAAAAAAATGATTGCAGTGTAAAAAAGACGAAGAGAACCGCAACTCTTGAAAAATTTTATCGAAAAAATTAAGCAGTGCAGACCGTTTCAAAAAACGTAGTGCATTGCTTTTTTTTTGCAAGTTATCTGTGTTCTCTCCACCAAAGTGAAATTTCGTTGTCCGGATCGCTTTGCCAAATTTTTCCGCTGATGACATCAATACATGAAATTCTGCCTTTCGGCAAAAAAGAACCGGTATCCAGAAGAGTGATTTTGTTGTCAAGGCGAATCGGATAATATTTTTCCGGAAAAATGTAGGGCGTGGGAGTATGACCGACGACGACTTCCGCATCGCCGTAATAATCGTTGTAAAATTTTTCGCGTATCCACAAAAGAGATTCTTCTTCCTGCTCCTCAAGCGGAACACCCGGCTTGAGTCCGGCATGACAAAAAATATATTCCCGCCCGACGATTGTCATTTTGTGATAATACGGCAAAGTCGCAACAAATTTCAAAACTTTTTTCAAGGCATCCGGTTCACGGGCGCACCAAGCATCAAGTTCACGTTTCGTTGCATTTCCGCCGTTCGGCAACCAAATTTTCGATTCCGTTGTACCGAGCAGGTAAAAATAAAGCATCATCTGTTCATGATTGCCGCGCAGGGCAACAACATTAGGCTTTTCGTTCATCTCCATAGCCCAGCGCAGACAACGCATATTTTCGTCGCCGCGATCAATATAATCTCCGAGTAAAATCAAAAAATCTTTCGACGAATCAAATTCAATTTTGCGAAAGAGTGACAAGAGCCGGTTAAAATGCCCGTGTATGTCACCGATTGCCAAAACTCTGCGATATTCCATTTTATCACGTCCTTCTTGCCTGAAATATAAATTCGTCAACGAATCAACCGGAAAATCTGCGTTATCGTTTGACGCAAATTTTTTTCCGCAACTTCCGGTTTCATAACTTCAGCCAAAGTCATCGGCAAATGAATTATCGGAAAATATGCGTCAATGCCGAAATTGTTGACTTCTTCGGCCTCCGGAGTTGCCCCGCCGCAGATCGCAACGACTTTTATTTTCGGATTACACTTTTTTGCAAGTTCCGCAATTCCGACGGGAGCTTTTCCCATTAATGTCTGAAAATCAAGTCTGCCCTCTCCGGTTATCAAAATATCGGCATTTTTCAGTTCGTCCTTAATTCCGATTGTGTCCAAAACAAGAGATATTCCGTTTTTCAATTTACCGCCCAAAAAAGTTTTGAACGCATAACCCAGACCGCCGGCTCCGCCGGCACCCGGATAATCGGCACCGGTCAAATGCAGTTGACTTTCGATCTTGTCGGCAAAATTTTTAATCCAATCGTCCATTTTTTGAACAATTTCGGGAGTCGCGCCTTTTTGCGGAGCATATACGACGGAACAGCCTTTTTCGCCGTAAAGCGGATTGTTTACGTCGCAGGCAATTCGGAAGTTGCATTTTTTGACAACGGGAGAAATTCCGGAAACGTCAATTTTTTCAATGTCTTTCAATCCGGCACCAAAAATCGAAACGGGTTTTCCGTCCTTATTCAAAAACTTTACTCCGAGCGCGGTCAACATTCCGATTCCGCAGTCGTTTGTCGCACTTCCGCCGATACCGATTATAAAATTTTCGGCTCCGTTTTCCGCCGCCTTCAAAATCAATTCTCCCAATCCGTAAGTCGTCGTGTTCAAAGGATTTCGTTTTTCTTCCGGAACGAGAACAAGCCCCGCC
>CAJOPK010000204.1 GCA_905236255.1 uncultured Selenomonadaceae bacterium
GAAGGCTCTTCGGAGGTGACCGTGTGAGGGGCTTTTGGACAGCCCTTTGAGAATAAGGGCGGCTTGACCGTCAATCTTTTCAAGAATTTTCCGGCTTTAGCCGGGAGAGGTTCAACCGAATTAAAGAATAGAACTGCGTTTTTTCACGGTGAATTTTTTTGAAAATCGGAAGGAGTTTTATGATGTCTGAAAGATTTTATGAGTTGGAAGTTGCCGGTTGCACAAGAAAACTTTACATTCAAAACATTACCGATAAAGTTGCGATAGCCGGATTTATTCTGCTCGGTGACGTGGAACTTGTGGAAAATTGCGCGGCGGAATTGGCAAAAATCATTCCCGGAGAAACGGAAATGATTTTGACGGCCGAAACGAAAGGTATTCCCCTTGCCGCGTCTTTGGCAAGAATTTTGGGAATGAAAGAATATATCGTCGCCCGGAAATCAATGAAGGCTTACATGAAAAATCCGCTCTGGGTTGAGGACGAATCGATAACAACTTTGGGCAAACAGAAACTCGGACTTTCCGATTTTGACGTTGAAAAAATTCGCGGCAAGAAAGTTCTTATATTGGACGACGTAATAAGTACCGGCGGCTCTTTGAAGGCTATGGAAACATTGGTCGAAAAAGCCGGCGGCAAGGTTATCGGAAAAGCGGCGGTTTTGGCTGAAGGCGATGCCGCAAAACGTAAGGATATTATTTTCTTGAAAGAGTTGCCGCTTTTTGAGGCGGAATAAGAAGAAGTATTCACGAGAAAGAATTTCGCATAACCGCGATATTTTTTGAAATCTCAAAAGTGACATAATTACAGGCAAGATTTTGTTTAATGAGAATCAAAATACAATGAAAATTTTGAATATCGGCAGATTGGGAATAAGAAAACAGGTTTCATATTTGCTCCTTTCCTGCAGCATCATAACCCTTTTAATTGCCGGCTCCGCCGCCCTTTACGGAATGTTCAGAGTAAAATCGGACGCGGTATCCGTCGGCATGGAAATAGGCGAATCTGCCGCAAAAACCGGCAGCGATGCCCTGAAGAAAAGTGCGGAAGCGGCAATGCAGGGAATAGTTCACGAAAGATCCGGACGTATAAACAATTTCTTTGATGATTTTGCGGGCGATGTAAGAATGTTGCAAAACGAAATGTCTTTCATTATGCACAATCCGCAATATTATCCCCCGCGCACGGTTAATCCCCCGGATCGAAAAAATGCCGGCAAAGTTACTCCTCAACTTCAGTTTCGAGCCGGGTTGAATCCCGCATCCGTCGCTTATGAAGTCGGCTTGATGTCCAATCTTCAAGATTTTATGGTAAGGCTTTACGACAATGACGACACAATCGCTTCAAATTATGTTGCCTCAAAAAACGGTTTTGATATTTCGGTTGATCGGGCATCCGACAAGAGGGTTGACGCAAACAATGTTCCCATTCCGAATGATTACAGGGTGCGTCCCTGGTATAAAAATGCCCTGGAAGCAAAATCTTTGACTTTCACCGAAATTTTTGCGGATTCACTGGGCAGAGGTCTTGCTATAGGTTGCGCCGCTCCTTACCTTGACGCAAACGGCGAAATTGCCGGCGTTGTGGGTGAAGGAAAACTCATGAGCGACGTGGACAATATTGTAAAAAATACAAAATTCGGAGAAACCGGATTCGCTTTCACTTTGAACAACAGAACCGGTCAAGTTATAAATTCTCCGAAATTTGAAGGAGCGTTCGGAATAGATTACGACAACAATCTTTCAAACGACCCGAGCCTTTTTGATTACGAAGAGCCTTCTCTGGCGGAAACCGCAAAAAAAATGGCTGCGGGAGAAACCGGATTTGATCTTGTGAAATTTGACGGAAAAAATTATTACGTCGCATATGCCCCGATAAAAAATACTTGGTGGAGTTTCGGCGTCGCGGTTGAAGAGGACGAAATAATTTCCGCCGCAACACTCAACACTCACGAGATTGAATCAACCACCGGCAGATTTGTCGATTCCTTGAACAATTCCATTAAATTTGTGATTTTGGCGATGATTGTCGTTTTTATCGGGTTGATTGCTTTGTTTTCGTTTGCCGGTCGCAAGGTTGCGGAAAAATTCACCGCGCCTTTACAAGTTTTGACCGACGGCGTTCGAGATATTGCAAGCGGAAATTGGGACAACAAAATCGAAGTTCACACCGGAAACGAACTTGAACACCTTGCCGTCTGCTTCAATGCGATGACCGACGAATTGAAAAAGTACACGGAAAACTTGACGAAAGTCACTGCGGAAAAAGAGAGAATTGCAACCGAGTTAAATGTTGCGACGGAAATTCAGGCAAGTATGTTGCCGACGGATTTCCCTTTAAACGAAAAGATCTCCATTCTTGCGACAATGCACCCGGCAAAGGAAGTCGGCGGAGATTTTTATGATTTTTATTTCCTTGACGAAAATCACTTGATGATTACGATTGCCGATGTTTCCGGGAAAGGAGTACCCGCCGCGCTCTTTATGGTCATTTCAAAGACGATCTTGAAAAATTTTGCGCTGACAATGACCGGCTCCGATGATATTTCGGCGGTCGTCACCTGCACCAATCGGCAACTTTGCCAAAACAACGACGCGATGATGTTTGTAACGGCTTTTGTGGGAATGTTGGAAATAAATACCGGGAAATTTACTTTCGTCAATGCCGGTCACAATCCGCCGATGATTTACCGGAAAAACGAAAATCGTGCCGAATATCTTGAGGTCAAGAAAAACAAAGTTTTGGGAGTTATGGCGAAAGCAAACTTTGCACAACAGGAAATTCGATTAAATTCCGGCGATATGATTTTCATGTACACGGACGGCGTAACCGAAGCCATGAACGAAGCCGGAGATCAATATACACCGGAAAGACTTGACGAATGTTTGAACGGTTTGAAAATTTCCGAAATGAGTTTGGAAGAAATTTTGTCCGCCGTCAAAAAATCTCTTAACGAACATGTAAAAGATGCGGAGCAATCCGATGATATAACGATGATGACTTTGAAAATTTCGTAACAAAAGAACGCCCCGTGAGGCGTTTTTTTTGTCCGGTTCGGAAATTTGCACACCTGCCGGATATGTCAACTACCCGCGACTAAAGTCGCGAGCTTGGGGAGTGAAACCCCAAATTGCTTAGATACGGCTGACTTACCAAAAATTGTTTCC
>CAJOPK010000205.1 GCA_905236255.1 uncultured Selenomonadaceae bacterium
ATTTTATATTATCCGCTCGTTTTGTTCGTACTCGTCGGTGCGTCAAATGCGGTGAATTTGACGGACGGACTTGACGGGCTTGCGTCCGGTTGTATGGCAGTTGCGGCAAGTTGTTACATGGTCGTTTGCATGCTTACCGGGCATGAGGAACTTGCAATTTTTTGCGCGGCAATAATCGGCGCATGTGTGGGATTTTTGAGATACAATTTTCACCCGGCAAAAATTTTTATGGGAGATACCGGATCATTGGCACTGGGCGGAGCATTTGCCGCCGCCGGAATTTTGACTCACACGGAAATTTTGCTTGCCGTAATCGGTTTTGTGTTTGTCTGTGAAGCTTTGTCGGTTATAATTCAAGTCATTTCTTTTCAGACGACCGGCAAAAGAGTTTTTCGCATGAGTCCGATTCATCATCATTTTGAGCTCGGCGGCTGGCGTGAAGTAAAAGTTGTTTTTGTATTTTGGACGGTCGGATTGATTTTCGGGATTATCGGGCTGTCGATGGTTGCCGTTTAACGATTGGTGATTTGCGGGGATTTTGTTATGAAATTTAAATTTTTTCTTTTGGCGGTGTTGACGGTTTTTCTCCTGCCGGGCAAAAGTTTTGCCGATATGCCGGAAGTTTCCGCAGGAAAAACTTATTTTAATCCGCTCAAAGGTTATTATGTTTTGAAAGACAATGTACACGTCGTGACCAAAAATCACGGTGTAAGTATGACCGTTGACGCAAATGAAGCGCGGGTAAATCTTTTCACTCAAAAATGTTGGGCGACCGGCGGAGTAAAATTGATTTATGACGATATGACTTTCGGTTGCGACAAAATTTTTTTGCAGTGGAGTACAAAAACTGCCAATGTTACCGGAACGGTCAAATTTAACGATGCCGGCGCGGTAAAAATAAGTTCGGATACCGCGACTTTTGATTGGAATACGAAAGTTGCGGATTTTTACGGAAATGTCAAAGTCAAAGCCGGCAAAAAAATAAAAATCCCGGACGGAATAAAAGTCGGCAGGGGGATTTATTCTCATGTCAAATATAACGTCGTCGAAAATGAAATCCTTGAAATTTCCGATGATATTGAAAAGGTAACAATTCCGGAAGATCCGGACAACAAATAAATTTTTGAAAGGAAGATTGACTTGAAAAAAATTCTTGTGCTGTTGATGACTTTGCTGATGACTTTGGGATTGACCGGTTGCGGAGACAGCGGCGAAAAAAATTCCTCCGAAAAACAAACTGCCGCGACGACCGAAAAAGCTCCGGAAAAAAACAAAAGCAAAATCCTTGTTGCCTTTTTTTCCAGAACCGGCGACAACTATGAAGTGGGAAAAATCAGCAAGGGAAATACCCATATTGTTGCCGATATGATAGCCGAAAAAACCGGTGCGGATATGTTTGAAATAAAAACCGTCAAAACTTATCCCGCCGATTATCGCGCCTGTACGGAAGAGGCCAAAGTCGAAATCGAAACAAATGCCCGTCCGGAAATTGCCGAAAAACTTGTCGGATTGGAAAATTACGACACGATCTTTTTGGGCTATCCGATTTGGTGGAACGATTTCCCGATGGTCATTTATACCTTTCTTGAAAGTTACGACTTTAACGGCAAGACAATAATTCCTTTCTGCACGGCGGGACAGAATTACATGACCGGTAAAGAAGGACAAATTCCGGAAATTGCAAAGGGAGCAAAAGTTCTTGAAGGAATAGGTATTCGCGGTAAACGTGCGCAGGAAACTCCGGAAGAAGTGAAAAAAGAAGTTTATGCCTGGCTTGAAAAATTGAACTACTGAAACCCGGTTACCCGGAACATAAGAAGTCCGTCACTCCAAAACGTGACGGACTTCTTCAAATGTCGTCAATCCGGCAAGAATTTTTTCCTTTGCGTCGTCCGCCAAAGTTTTCATTCCGGATTTAAGTGCGGCAGTTCTGATTTCTTCAATATCCCGGCTTGTCAAAATAAGTTTTTGAATTTCCCGGTCGATTCGCAAAATTTCCTGAAGCGCAATTCGTCCGAAATATCCGGTACCTCTGCACTTTTCGCAACCGACCGGCTTGTAAACTTTTTGATTTCCGATAAATTTAATTTCTTCCGGTGAAGGTTCGGAAATTTTTTTGCAATCCGGACAAAGCCGGCGAACCAGTCTTTGCGCAACAATCCCTTTCAAAGTGGCGGCAATCAGATGGGACTCGACTCCCATTTCCGGCAGGCGAAAAAGTGCGTTGCATGAATCTCCGGCATGAAGGGTCGTCAAAATCAAATGCCCGGTAAGAGCGGCACGCACGGCAATTTGAGCGGTTTCCGAATCTCGAATTTCGCCGATCATCATACAGTTGCAATCCATTCGGAGCATGGCACGGAGTCCGGCGGCAAAAGTCAATCCGGTTTTTTCATTCACCTGAACCTGCCCGATCCCGTCAATATGTCGCTCGATCGGATCTTCCAAAGTCATTATCGCCCGTGCCGGAGAATTTAATTCCCGCAGAGCGGCATAAAGAGTGGTGGATTTTCCGGAATTCATCGGGCCGGTCAAAATCACCATGCCGGAGGACGAATCCATAAACCGGCGAAAAATTTTTTCGTTTTCCGGAGTAAATCCCAAATCGTTTATGTTCTGCAAATTTTGTGCAATATCCATCAATCGAATCGTCAAACTTTCGGCACCCAAAGAAGGCATCGCCGCCACACGCATTTCAATTTTCCCGAATTTGAAGGAACCGTCCGCCGGCGAAAAATTTGTCGTCGAATCCATTTTTGCCATGATTTTTATTCTTGCGATAAAATTGTTTGCAATTTCTTTCGGCAAAGGTCTGTGGAGTTCGTGCAAATATCCGTCAATCCTGTATCTGATACGAAGTCCTTCATCAACGGGATCCGTATGCAAATCCGAAGCGCGCAGGTCTGCGGCAAGTTGCAAAATAAGATCCGCAATTTTTGCGACGGATTGAGATTCTCCGCCGAAAGAATGTTTTTCACGGTGAAGAAGTTTTTCCAAGTCGGATTTAAATTTTTCAATCATTTCAAAGATCACGTTTCTTTCTTGTAATTTCGACAAGTCCGAGCGGGGTAATGTCAACAATTTTTGTCCGGCTCTTATCCCGGCGCGCCGTTTCTCTCAAAAGTTCCAAAAGACTTTCTTTTTGCTCTTCATCAATCATGTCAATAAAATCAACGATTATTATTCCGCCCGGATCGCGCAGTCGAATCTGTTTCAAAATAATTTCCGCCGCCTCCGTATTGGTTTCGTAAACGGTTTTCTCTTTGTCGGTTTCGCCGAAAAATTTTCCGCTGTTTACGTCAATCACGGTCAAGGCCTCAGTCTTGTCAATCACGATAAACCCGCCGGAAGGCAAAGGGACTTCCCTTTCCGAAAGTTTTGCAATTTCCTTTTCGATTTCAAATTCTTCAAACATCGGCAAAATGCCTTCGTAATGACTGATTTTTTCGGAAAGCTCCGGATAAAATTCGTTCGCAATTTCGACGGCATGATTGAAAATTTTTACATTGTCGATTAAGAAAATTTCGGTGTCTTTGGAAAATTCTTCCCGGATAATTTTTGCAACAAAATCGTTGTCGTCGTAAAGAAGTGCGGGAGGTTTTCTCTTTGAAAATCTTTCGTTTATCTTTGCCCAAAGTTTTTGAAGATATTCGACTTCCGAAATTAAAATTTCTTCCGGGCAATCCGCCGCCGCCGTCCTCATCAAAATTCCGGTTTTCGGCGGGCGAATTTTTTTTGCAATTTCGTAAAGTTTGATTTTTTCTTCCGGCAAAACTTTACGGGAAACTCCGATATAATTTGAAGTCGGCATCAAAACCAAATTCCGACCGGGAAGATCGACATTTAAAGTTGCGCGGGGAGATTTAAAATCGGTTGAATTTTTGTCAATCTGCAAAAGCACGCTTTGACCGGGAAAAACTTTTTGCCCGGAATTTAAGCGCAGAAAAACATTTTTATCCCGCCCTATATCGACGAAAGCCGAATTCATTCCCGGCAAATTTTTTTTGACGATGCCTTTGTAAATGTTGCCCTTCAAATTCGGCTCGGCAAATTTTGAAACGTAAAAATCCGCAAATTCGTCATCTTCAAAGACGGCAACTCTTGTTTCGTCGTTCTTGTGAGTGAGGAAGATTTTCTTCAAACAAAATTCCCCTTTCCGGATTAAAGCGGTTGTCTTTCACGGGTGCGCCGTTTTTTTTACATCGGAGCGACCTTACCGAAAACCGTTGTCAGCCGTTTGACCGAATTTTAACGGTTGCCGGTGCCGGTGTCAATGGTTGCGCCTGTCCGTAATTTCTGGATTAAATTTTGAGTTTTTTGAAATCGGCGTTTATTTATTCGGATCGCCGGAAAATTTGTGAAACGCCCGTGATAAGGTTACAACAAAAAAATTTCCCGAAAATACAAAAAACAGTTATTTTGCCTTTCCGGCGGGCAGGGAATAATTTTTTTTTTGCGAATAAATTTTTTCGAGATAAAAAAAGTAAGGAGTGAAAATTTTTTATGGAAAAACTTGAAACGATCCGTGATTTGCGCGAAAGTCTTTCCCGGATCAACGATTTAACTTCAATCTTTCACAGGCAGGTGGAAAAAATCAAACAACGACCGACTTCAAAATTTTTTATCGATGCCGGATTACTTGAAGACATGATCGAAAATCTCCGTGAACTTTCTTCCGCATACGAATTTTGTCGGGATGCCTGTGAAGAATTATCTTCGGAGCCCTTCCCGGAAAAAATTTCGGATTTTGAAAATTTGCTTGCCCGTGAAGAACAAAAAGCACAGTACGGCGAACGTCAAAAGAAAGCCGGCGAATTTTTGGAATTGACTTCAAACAAGCCGGAAGTTTTAAAGACGCTTGAGGAAAAGCAAAACGAATTGCGCGGACTTCTGGAAAATACCGCGCCGGGCAAAAATTTTGTCGAGAAAAAACTTGCCGCTTATATCGACTTCATGAAGGCGTTTACTTCAACAAATTTCGGCGAAAAACTTTCTTATGCGAAAAAACTGGAATCCGCTTTCGACAATGATTTTCTCGGTGAAGCGTTTATGGGAAACAGTATCAAATTTAAAAATTCTTCAGCCGACAAAGAACCGAAAGAAGAAATCGGCGAAAATGAAAATTCGTCCGAAGTTTCGTCGGAATTGATTGAAACGGTTGTCGAAAGTCACGGCGTAAAAATTTTGAGCGAAGACGATTTCGACGAAATGGATTTCAGATTTGAACACAGCCCGAAAGAAAAAAAGGATTTTAAAGTCGGGAAATTTGTCAAGGATATTCTTTTTTCCCCGCCTTTCGTTCCCGCAAAAAAATTCATCATGGGCAATATTGCGGAGTTCGGTTGCACTTCCCGCCTTATGATGGACGCGATTTGCATTGACGGCAAGGACGATATTTTCAACAACGCCGCAAAATTCCTGAATGACAAAGGTTACGTCCGCAAATATGAATTTGCCGGGCGCGGGGAATTTTATGCATCCTCTCCTCTTCTCGCAAAGGCATTTGCATCGCGTGAGTCGGCGGAAGCCCTTGAAATCAAACAGAAAAGAAGTATTCCGAAACCGGACGAATTTTTGCCGGCCAATCCTCTTTACGCCGCAGTCCGCCTGACTTTTTTGGAATTGCTTTCTTTCAAGATCGGGCAGAACAATCACAAAATCGATCTCGAAAAAGGCGGCAAAGATGCGCCGAAACTTTCACAACTTGCAGCGGATCTTCCCACTCAAACCCGGCATTTCATGGACTCGGAAGGATTTGCCCTGAATTTTGTCCGTCGGAAGGAAAGCGATATTGTTGTCGGCTGTTTCTGGGACGATCCGGACATTATTCCGGAATTTGTCGGCAAGTTTGCGGATTTTGTCGGTCGTGCAACCCACATAGACAATATTTTCGTTGCCGGAATCACAAAGGAACAGGCACTCGGTATTTATGAAGTTTTGTCCGCCGGAATGAACGGAAATTTGACTTTTCGCAACAAACTCTATTTTTATGACTTCAAAGCCGGCAAATTTTATTTCGGCAAAAACTTGATTGAAATTTCGCCGGAGGATATAACCGACGACAAAACTCCGCCGGAACCGCCCGCTCCCAAACGTCGCGGAAGACCGCCGAAAAATGCGCCCAAAGCTCCGGTCGAAGTGAAAACCAAGCGCAAGTATACCCGCAAGAAAAGTGTCGAAACCGATTCGACTGCCGAAAGCGAAGAAAAATTCGAGCCGGACGGGGTCAAGCCGGCACCGGAAGTTTTGCGCGGTGATGTTGAAGAAGATTTTGAATTGACTGCGGAAGAGCCGGCAACTCAAACGAAACTTTTTGAGAGTAAAAAAAATTACAGTCCGGTTGAAGATTTTTCGGAAGATAAAGACGAAGAAAAATTTGAAATTGAACCGGCTCCGGGATATGAAACAACCAAATCCGATTATGAAGAAATTACGGAAGAAAAAATCGAAGAAGTTTCCGGAAAAAGTTTTGACATTGAATTTGACGATTCCGATTCGCAAAATGTTTACAAAATGATTTCGGCGGACAAAGTTTATTGCGCGACCGCGTATCTTAAAGCCGTTTCGATTGATTCTCCGGAAGTCGAGCCGGAATATTTGCGTCTTGCCTATGCCGTCAACGATCCCGGCGCGAAATGTAATTACCGTTCAAACCGGATTTACGAACTTTTCGGAGTCCCGGAAAATCGTTTTGATGAGGCATTGATGACCGCCGCCGCCGTAAGAACTTTTATGTTCAACGTCGAAGGCTATGATTACGATATGCCCGTTTTGCACGATACGATAAAAAATTTCCCGGTCGTTGCGGAAAATCCGGTACTCGGCGATTTCATTTACACCTTGACCGAATTTAAAAAGAAGTATCATAAAGGTGCGGATCTCTACGCCGATTATCGCGGTCAAAATTTGATCGATGCGGAAAAAAATTCCGGTGAGGCAAGCCGCAACGCGGCGGAAGTCTATCGTCAATTTTTTGAACTTGACATAAAGGAAAAGACCAAAAACAAGCGCTTTCTTGAAACGAAGAAAATTGTCTTTGCACGCGATTCGGATTTTGCCGAACTTCTCAAATATGCAATAAACAACGATCTCAATTCGCGTGAACTTGTGGAAAATTATTTGGTCGAAACTTTTTTGAAGGACGACCGAATTATCGACAAGTCCAATCTTGACGAAGAAAAAATGGATTTGTTCATTGACGAGAACTGGAGAAAAGCCGCCGAAAAAATTACGCACGTCGAAAAGCACGTCAAACTTTTCGGAGCTCCCCGCAACGGTCTTTACGGCAATATCGTAAAAATTATTGATGCTCTTTGCCGCTGGGTAAGTTGTGCAAAAGTTTTGTCCGGCACTTCCGATGATGAAGGCAGGATCGCTTACAAAAAAATCCGCAACAAACTTGCCGACGGCGTGAAAAATGCCTGCGATTCGCTGAATGAATTTGCGCTCAAGGATTTGGAAGAAAACGCCGGCGACATTGCGGGTCTTGCCGGACTCAAAATTCTTTCCGGAGTTTTGCGGGAAATGGAGGCGCGCATTGAAGGCGGTTACGTCATCAATTCCGAAAAATATTTTTACGTCGATTTTCTGCGCGGTGAATATGTTTTGCTTGACGACGATTATCTTCCGGATTTTCAGAAGGTTTTCGATACCGGAGATTCCGTTGTCGAACGCATAAAAAAACACGCCGCCGACAACAATTTGAAAACTTTGGAAGATTCCATTCGTTACACTTTCGAGGGCGGCGGCGACAATTTCCGTTGTGCGGAAATGGCTGACAAATACCTGCGTGAAATTCGCGGCTTTTCGGTTATCGAAAACGAAAATTACGACGTTGAAAAAAGTATCGAATATGCCGGCAGGGATATTGAGAGAATCAAGGACGAGTTTATCGAAAATCTTGAACTCGCGCAGAGTTACGGTCAGATCGACAATACCCGCGACAACGAAAAAGAAAAGATTTTGCAAATTATCAATCAGCTTTACGATGCCGCTTTCAAAACGCATGATTTCGGAATTTTCCGGCGCGTCAAAACTTACTGGGAGAAAAAAATTCGCGAAGATGCAAAAGCACACGGCGAAGTTATTCAGAAAGAATTTGATGCCTGCCGTCAAAAATTCGAGGACGACGAAGATTACAAGTCCCGCCTTGAACATATTGAGCAGATGTTGGCGCAGCAGAATTACACGGTTGCGGAAGATATGATTCACCGCCTGAACCAAAACGAGCCGGAAGCCGACGTGTCATTTTTTGAGGAAGATTATCTCAAAAACTTTTTGGATCGTTACGAATTTTATTACGACAAAGTCAGCGATCATTCCCGCGCTTTGAGCGGTCAGCTTATTTCCGGTCGTCAACACAACAAAGACGAAAAAGGCGGCGCACGTCTTGCCGAAAATTGGCTTTCAAACGGCGGCACGATCGGAAATGTAAAATTGGCGCGTCTGCTTGAAACTTTGGGCTTTTCCGTCAAAGAAGTTAAGGAGATGCCCAAAATCGGCAAACTCGAAAATTATTTCGTTACCCTGAATCGTTCGGTGACCGGGCAAAAAGTTCATTACAAACACCCGATCGCCGCTTTCGGGTCGATTGCGGAGGAAACCGGTTTCCGGGTAATTTGTCTTTTCGGAAAATACGATGCCGACGGACTTTTGGAGCGTTACAAGGAAGTCGGGACTTCCAAAAATACGATTATCCTTTTGGATTATTCCCTGACAATGTACGAACGCCGCCGCCTGGCGCGCAAAGTCAAGGCGGAACTTTTCGACAAAGTTTTCGGATTGGTGGATCGCGTTTTGCTTTCCTATCTTGTCAGAAATTATAACGAAATGCGCGTAACTCAAATGTTGATGATGTTGATGATGCCTTTTGCATATTATCAGCCTTATGTTTGGGAATCGGGAAAAGTCATGCCGCCGGAAATTTTCATGGGACGCAAAGAAGAACTTGCGAAAATAGAATCTCCTTCCGGCGTAAACATTGTTTACGGCGGGCGGCAGCTCGGAAAATCCGCCATGCTCAAAATGGCTCGCAAGGATATTGACCGCAACATAAACAACGACCGCGCAATTTTGGTTGACATTAAGGACAAAGATTACAAAGCTGCGGCCAAGAAAGTTTCACTCGAACTCAACGATGCCGGATTTTTTGACAATGTTCCGGCGACGGAAGATTGGGACGAACTTGCCCGCGCAATCAAAAAACGTCTGCAAAGTACGACCGAAGAACACATTCCTTATTTCCTGTTGATGCTTGACGAAGCCGACGTTTTTATCGAAAGTTGTGCCGCAATCAATTATTCGCCATTTGACGCGCTGAAAGACATTCAAAGTATCGGCGTGGATCGTTTCAAATTTGTTATCGCCGGACTTCGCAACATTGTCCGTTTCGATCGTCAAAAGACTTTGGGCAACAATGCGGTTTTGACTCAACTCAGTTCAATTACCGTCAAGCCGTTCAAAATGACGGAGGCGCGCGAACTTTTGGAAGTGCCGCTTTATTATCTGGGACTTCGTTTTCCGCAGGGCAAAGAGTCCGAATCTTTGATCTCGCTTGTTTTGGCAAGCACGAATTATTTTCCGGGCTTGATTCAGCTTTACTGTGCAAAATTGATTGAGGCGATGACCAAAAACGATTATGCCGGGTACAATCAGAACGAAACGCCGGTTTACGAAATCGGAAAGAATCACATCAAGAAAGTTTTGTCGGATCCCGGATTTACGGAGCAGATCAAAGAAAAATTTGAAATCACTTTGAAACTCGGCGAAGATCAATACTACTATATTATCGCGCTGATTTTTGCCTACCTCTATCACATCAACGGCTATAACGACGGATATTCCGCTCATGAAATTATTTCGGTTGCGGAAGATTTTGAACTCGGAGAAATTCCGGAACTCGGAGAAGAAACGATCTCCGCACTTTTGGAGGAACTCTGCGAACTCAATATTTTGCATAAGTCGTCCGAAGACAAATATCTTTTTGCCCGGTATACTTTTTTCCAAATGATGGGAAGTCGCGATGAAGTTGAGGACAAATTGCAGGAATTTATGATTTAACGGTTTGCGAAAAATGTTCGGAAATTAACCTTTCGTGTCTGAGTAAAATTCGGCACGAAAGGTTTTAATTATGACCAAAAAAACGCCCGTAACGTAATGACTCACGGGCGTTTCACAAATTTTTCGGCGATCCGAATAAATAAACGCCGATTTCAAAAAACTCAAAATTTAACTCCGAAATTACGGACAAGCGGCGCCGCCCCGGACGGGC
>CAJOPK010000206.1 GCA_905236255.1 uncultured Selenomonadaceae bacterium
AAGGCGGCGGAAGGTACGATCAGAAAACTTTATGCCGAAAACGGCAGCAAAAATGCGGTTCATGCTTCAGACAGTCCGGAGAGTGCGGCGCGTGAGATTCCGATTTTCTTCAGTGCCGCAGAAATTTTTGATTGAAAGGAGATTTTTACCGAGCGTATGTTGGAACTTAAAAATATTTCGTTTGACGTTGAGGACGAAGGCAAATCCGTCGAAATAATTCGCAATTTGTCTTTGAAAATTGAGAGCAACAAATTTGTCGTTATCACCGGTCCCAACGGCAGCGGAAAATCCACTCTTGCAAAGATAATTGCCGGGATTGAAAAACCGACTTCCGGGCAAATTGTTTTTGACGGAGAGGATATTACCGAAAAAAATATTACCGAGCGCGCAAAATCCGGAATAAGTTTTGCCTTTCAACAGCCGGTAAAATTCAAGGGCATTGAAGTTTTCGATCTTCTGAAATTTTCTGCCGGCAAAAAACTTTCCTTTGCCGATGCCTGCAATTATCTTTCGGAAGTCGGACTTTGCGCCCGCGATTACATTAACCGGGAAGTCAATTCTTCGCTTTCCGGCGGCGAATTGAAAAGAATTGAACTTGCAACGATAATTGCCCGGAAAACAAAACTTTCAATTTTCGACGAGCCGGAAGCCGGAATAGACCTTTGGAGTTTCCAAAATCTCATTCACATTTTTGAAAATATGCGAAAAAATATCCGGCAAAGTTCGATTGTCGTAATTTCTCATCAGGAAAGAATTTTGAACATTGCAGACGAAATTATCGTTATCGACGGCGGAAAAATTACAAAACGGGGCAATGTCAAAGAAATTCTGCCGGAAATTGTCGGGACTTCCGCAGCCGTCAAAGGTTGCAAAAAAATGGAGCGGGAGATTTAAATTTTGATTGGAGATTGATAATTTTTGTTGCACCCGAAAATAGCGGATGTGTCGGCAACAAGACACATTTTGAATGCATTTAAACTTCGTGCGTCAAAAAAACTCGGACAGAATTTTTTGATTGATTCCGGAGTTGTCGACGATATTGTTGCGGCGGCGGAAATTTCGCCGGGAGAAGATATTTTGGAAATAGGACCGGGAATAGGGACTTTGACTCAGGGACTTTTGGAGGCCGGAGCAAAAGTTACGGCGGTCGAATTGGATAAAAAATTGCCGGCGGTCTTAAAAGAGACTCTCGCCGGCTATGAAAATTTTACACTTGTTCCCGGTGACATTCTGAAAATAAACATTTCCGAAATTATGCCGGAGAAATTTAAGGTTGTCGCAAATTTGCCTTATTACATAACGACGCAGATTATTTTGACCCTCCTTGAAAAAAAATTGCCGATAACAAAAATTGTTACGATGGTACAAAAAGAAGTGGCGGAAAGAATGATCTCTCCGCCGGGATCAAAAAACTACGGCGCGATGAGCGTCGCCGTTCAATTCAGATCCGTTCCCCGAATTGCCTTTGAAGTTTCGCCGGAATCGTTTTTGCCGCGCCCGGAAGTCACAAGCGCGGTCGTGGTCTGTGACGTGCGGGAATATCCTCAAAAGGTTTCCGATGAAGAATTTTTTATAAAAATTGTCCGGGCATCTTTCGGACAGCGCAGAAAAACTCTGATAAATTCTTTGACCGGAGCCGGCTTTAATCGCGAAAAAATCTTGTCCGCTTTAAATGCTGCGGGAATTTTGCCGGATCGACGCGCCGAAACTTTGAGCGTTGACGAATTTATAAAACTTGCCGAAAATTTGAGCAAAGTCAAATAGAATTTCAATACAACTTCAACAAAAATTCCCGCAAAAGTTTTAATGCGGTTGCCGTCGAAATTCCGGAAGGATCGTAAGGCGGTGAAAGTTCGACAAAATCTGCAGCAACGATATTGCATTTTTCCGCAACCTTCAAAACATTTTCCAAAAGTTCGGAAAAACTTACTCCGCCGGCCTCAGGCGTTCCGGTTCCGGGAAAAACTCCGGGATCCAAAACGTCAAGATCAACCGTCAAATAAACCGGAGAATTTCCGAGCCGATTTAAAATTTCATCAAGCCCGGAAAAATTGAATTTTTGCATTTCGGTATGACCGACGGCAAAAATAAATTCTTCCCGGTCGCCGCTCCTTATTCCGAATTGAAAAATTTTGCCGTCGCCCACAATATCATGGACTCTGCGAATAACGGTGGCATGAGAAAATTTTGTTCCGAGATAATCGTCCCGCAAATCGGCATGAGCATCAAAATGCAGGACTGAAATTCCCGGAAATTTTTTTGCCGCCGCCCGGAAGGCTCCCAAAGTAACCAAATGTTCACCGCCGAGCATCACCGGAATTTTCCCGTCGTTCAAAATGTTTGCCGTAAAATTTTCAATGTCGGCAAGCACCAATTTTGTATCACCGAAACAAAGTTCCAAATCCCCGCCGTCAAAAATTTTCGTATCGATTAAATCCAAATTTTGATACGGGCTGTAAGTTTCGAGTCCGTAAGACTCCGCCCGCATCGTTCGACTTGCAAAACGCGCGCCCGGACGATAAGAAGTCGTCGAATCGAAGGGCGCGCCGAAAATCACAATTTTTGAATCTTCATAATCCGAATCGCAAGCCAAAAAAGTTTCAACATTTTTTTTCGGGTTCATTTTTAAATATTTGCCTCAACCTCATACTTGCCGAAAACTTTCAAAATTTCGCCGAGTTTAGTCTTTTTCGGATCGTAATCAATCGTTGTTTCGCCGTCATGCGCGTGAATGTGAACATACATAACGCCCGGCAATCCGAGCAAAGTCTTTTCGACGGATTTTGCGGATTCTTCCGTATAACCTTCGGCATTGAATTGCAAACGGGTGTTGCCGTTATTTTCACCGCAACCGCATTCCATACACATAATTAAAAAACCTCCGTAAATTTATTTTATGGAATTAAGCCGGTCGGCAATGGTTTGAGCGTCTTCATCGCCCGCCGCCGGAATAACTATCGGCTGATCTCCGAGCATTACCGTCCCGTTTTGAACGGTCGCCTCATGAATGTTTTTTCCCTTGTGATATGCCGTCGCCAAATTTCCGACGACAAAGAAAGCTCTTTCCGCGGAAGTCATGGAATCCGCCGGTGCAACGGTCATCAATATTTTGTTGTTGACTTTTACGACACCGTCTGCGGCGGTAACGTGTTTGCCGCTGTATTCGTAAAGTCTTTTGACGTAATTGTCGCGGCGTTTGTCGCTGTCCGGGTGATCCGAAGGATTAAGGAATTTATCGCGCTTTTTCTCTTGCTCTCCCATCAAATCCACAAATCTCTGCATGACCGCCGCACAAGCTCCGGGATTGTAATTCGTGTGCAAAATGTAATCAAATGAAAGGTTGTCGGCTTCGGTTTCCTGTTTGCGGCTGCCGTGTGCAACCGAATGAGTAAGGGCAATTCCGCCGACTACTTCAGCCGCCGCTCCGGCAAGATTTCCGCCGGCTCCGGCTGCTCCGACCGCAATTTGAGTGACAACCGTCTTGTTAAGATTTTTCATTACGCCCTTTGCGGCATGATCTTTTTGACCGTGTCCCATTTCATGACCCACAACCGCCGCAAGTTCGTCGTCATTGGGCAAATGTTTGAAAGTTCCGGCATTGACCATCATTATATGCCCCATACCGCAGGCGGCGTTCAAACTTTCATCGGCGGAAACAAAATAAAGATAGGGCTTGTCTTTAATCGTCGGGTCAACTTTCGCAACGGCGGCGGAAAGATTTCTCATAAGCGTATCAAGTTTTGCATTTAAAACCGGATCCGAATTTACCCCCTGCTTTTCACGGAAAACCTGATACAACTGTTGCCTTCCCTCTTCCGTGTCGTTAAGTTGCTGAATCTGCTTTTTTATTGCGCGTCCCTGAACCGCCGCGCCGGCAACCTTCGCACCTATGCCGATAATGTCGCCGACCCCGAAAGCCTGCGCGGGTGCCGCGGGAAATCCCGCCGTCAAAGTAATTGTCGCCGCCGTAACCAACGCGGCAATTTTCTTTTTAAACATCCTTCCAACCCCTCACCTGTAAATCACAAAAGTCAAAAACGCATTGAGAATAAAGATCGCAATTATTGAAGATACGACTGTTTTTGTCGTGGCCTTACCTACACCTTCCGCGCCGTCCGGACAATTCAAGCCGTAATAACAGCCCAAAACCGCAATTACGTTTCCGAAAAAAATTGCTTTAATCATTCCGCCGGTCAGATCGTAAATTTCCACATATGTTTCAATCGATTGCATAAAAAGATGTGAACTTATCCCCGAATAGAAAACGGCAACACACCAGCCGCCGAAAACCCCTATAATGTCGCCGAAAACCGTCAAAAGCGGAACGACAATCATGCAAGCCAACATTCGGGGGACTATCAAATAATTTGACGGACTGACAGCCATAACTTTCAAAGCGTCAATTTGTTCGGTGACTTTCATTGTGCTTATCTCCGCCGTTATTGCCGCACCGACCCTGCCCGCGCAGACCACGCCGACAAGCACCGGTCCCAATTCGCGCCCGATCGCTATCGAAACGATTCCGCCCACCGTCGATTGTGCGCCGAATCTTATAAGCTCATGCGCCGTCTGCAAAGTGAAAACAACTCCGGTAAAAACCAACGTCAACGAAACTATCAAAAGTGAATCCACGCCGAGATGGGACATTTGCGCGATTATGTGACTTATTCGCGGTTTTCGTGTCAACTGTTTCATTGTATCTGCGTAAAGCAGAACGATTTTTCCGAAATCCTCAAATCTTTTTATGACAAAAGTGCCGATGACTTCCAAAATTCCGACCAACATATTCCGTCCTCCTCCGGGCAGAGATTATAACATACGAACGGAATTTTTTTCAAAAAATTTATCCGGCAAATCGGTTAAGCACAAGTTAAGCACATTCAGGCACAGATAAGCACAGATAAGCACAGGCAAAATTTTTCAAAAAGTCGCGCCGGTACGCCAAAAATTTGAGTTAAGCACAGATAAGCACA
>CAJOPK010000207.1 GCA_905236255.1 uncultured Selenomonadaceae bacterium
GTTGTTGTATATAAGATCAATTCGCCCCGATTACGAATTTCAATTCAGGCATTACAAGGTTGACTTCACGGATTATATAATGACAGATGAAGAGCGGGCAACTTTGGACAAATACGGATTGAGTTATCTTACCCCGACAAATTTTGAATATGTTTTGTATTGCAAATAACGGAGAAGAAAAAATGATTTACAGAGCCGCAATTTTTGATATGGACGGTACGCTTGTAAATTCGATTGCCGATATTGCAGACGGAGTGAATGAAATGCTGGAGCATTATAAATTTCCTCCGCACACTCTCGACGAAATAAGACAGATGGTCGGCAACGGGGCAAGGAAATTGATTGAGCGGGCGATTCCCGCCGAAAAAGCCGCCGACAAAAATTTTGTCCGTGAGGCGTTGGATTATTACAACGGCTGTTATGCAAAAAGATTGACGGTGAAAACCTGTCCTTACGACGGAATACCGGAAATGCTGAAGATTTTGCAGTCGAAAAAAATTCCGCTTGCCGTCTGCACGAACAAGCAAAAATTTGCGGCGGACGAAATGATAACAAAGATTTTTCCGGAAATTCATTTTGCGGAAATTGTCGGCGATGAACACGGAAAACCGAAAAAGCCGGATCCGACGCGGGCATCGGATATTGCAAAAAAAATCGGCGTTCGTCCGGAAGAAGTCGCATATTTCGGAGATACCGCCGTCGATATGGAAACGGCTCACAATGCCGGATTTCTTTCAATCGGAGTGACTTGGGGATTTCGTCCGGAAAGCGAACTTGTCGAAAGCAACGCCGAAATTATAATTCACAATCCGCTTGAAATTTTCGACATGATAAAATTTGAGGAGCATGAGTGAATTTCAAACAAACAAAGGAAAATTTTTCTTGCAGGTAAATTGCGGCGTTGAAAGAAAAAACTGTTTAAAGGAATATTTCCGATACAAAAATTTTTGTTGCGAATTTTTTGAAAGGCGGCGTTGAAAATATGGAAAACAATTTATTCGGAAAAAGTATAATCGGCATTGAAAATTTTTCGCCGGAAGATATTCGACTTGTTTTAAAGACAGCCGCCGAAATGAAAAAAATTATTCGCGGCAAAGTCAAAAAGCTGACGAATTTAAAAGGGCGGGCAATTATCAATCTCTTTTACGAGCCGAGTACCCGGACGCGGACTTCCTTTGAACTTGCCGGAAAATATTTGGGTGCGGACGTGGTAAGCATAAACACCGGGACGAGCAGTATAGTTAAAGGTGAAAGTCTGCGGGATACTCTGCGGACGGTCGAGGCTATGGGCGTTGATGCCGTCGTAATGCGGCATAAAGCTGAAGGGGCGGCGGATTACGCCTCAAAAGTCGTAAAGCCGATAATAATAAACGCCGGCGACGGAGCTCACGCTCACCCTTCCCAGGCTCTTTTGGATCTGTTTACAATCAACCGGGCAAAGGGCAGACTTGCCGGCTTGAAGGTTGCGATTGTCGGTGATATTTTGCACAGCCGGGTTGCCCGCTCCGATGTTTTTGCGATGACAAAAATGGGAATGGACGTACACCTTGCCGGTCCGAAAACTTTACTCCCGCGATTCTTTGAATTTGACGGCGTAACAGTTCACGAAAATATAGAGGACGCGATTAAAAATGCCGACGTTGTAAATGTTTTGCGTATTCAGCTGGAAAGACAGCAGGCGGGCCTGTTCCCTTCGCCGCGAGAGTATGCGAGGATTTTCGGAATAAATGAAAAGCGTCTGCGTCTTGCAAAAGACGACGTTTTGATTTTACATCCCGGTCCGCAAAACAAAGGTCTTGAAATTTCAAACGACTTGACTTATTGCGAAAATTCCGCGATACACGATCAAGTTCAAAACGGGGTCGCCGTAAGAATGGCACTTTTGGATTTGACTTTAAACGGCGGAGAGTGATTTGTCATGACCGAGACCGAAGAAAAAATTTTTGAACTTTAAAAGTAAAGCAGTGAGGGAAAGAAAATGAACGGAAAAAATTGGCAAATTCAAAGAGCAGAGGCAACCATTCACGGTGCAACGATAATTCGCGGCGGCAGAGTCATCGACCCGGCAAACAATATTGACAAAGTCGCGGATATTTTGATTATCGACGGGAAAATTGCCGCAGTCGAGCAGGATATAAAATTTGAGCCGCACTATTCTTTCAACGCCGTCGGAAAAATCGTTACGCCCGGTCTTATTGATATGCACGTCCATTTTCGCGAACCGGGTCAAGAGGCAAAGGAAGATTTTGTAAGCGGAAGTAAAGCGGCCGTTGCCGGAGGATTTACCACAGTCGCGACGATGCCGAACACTTCACCCGCCGTCGATAATTCCGCTCTCGTCCGGTCAATGGTAAGCCGGGCAAAAGAGGTCGGCATTATCAATATAAAAATTATCGGTGCATTGACGAAAAACCGGAAAGGCGAAGAACTTGCCGAACTTCGCGACATGATTTCTGCGGGAGTCGTCGCTTTTTCGGATGACGGTAATTTTGATTCAAACGCAAGAATCTTTATGAACGCTCTGGATTATCTGCACGACACCGGCAAAGTCGTCATTTGTCACGAAGAAGAAACTTCACTCGTAAAAGACGGCGTAATGAATGAAGGAAAACGCAGTGCCATGCTCGGCTTGAAAGGCCGTCCGACCGTTGCGGAAGATATTGCCGTCGCCAGAGATGTTTTGCTTGCCGAATATACCGGCGGGCATGTCCACATAGCCCATATAAGCTCCGGGCGTTCCGTCGATATTGTAAGGCAGGCAAAAAAACGCGGAGTAAAAGTTACCGCAGAAGTCACGCCGCAACATTTGACGATGACCGACGACCTTGTAAATCCCGCCGACACTTCAACAAAAATAAATCCGCCGCTCCGGTCGAAAAAAGATGTTGAGGAAGTGCTCGCCGGACTTTTGGACGGAACGATTGACATGATTGTGACGGATCATTCTCCACACGCTCCGGAAGAAAAAGACCGCGAATATATTTACGCTCCGAGCGGTTTTCCGGGACTTGAAACAAGTTTGGGAATTTTGCTGACGGATTTATATCACGAAAACAAAATTGACTTGAATACTTTGATAGCAAAAATGACTTGCAACCCGGCGAAAATTTTCGGACTTAATGCCGGCACTTTGACTGTCGGGACACCTGCCGATATTACGGTTATCGATCCTTCTCTTGAGTGGACGGTTGAGGAGAAAAATTTTTACACTCGCGGCAGTCATTCGCCTTTTGTCGGAAGAAAACTTAAAGGAAGGGCGGTTGCCACAATCGTCGGCGGTAATTTGATGAAACTTTTGTAATTCCGGCGAGTCGGAGTTTTGAGGTATTGTCTTGGAAATCGGAATGTTTTTATATTTCTTGACCGCGTCCGTTTTGTTGACGCTGGCACCCGGACCGGACATTTTGTATTTGCTTACGAAAAGTTTGGCGGACGGTGCAAAGACCGGTTTTTTTCTTGCCTGCGGACTGGTCAGCGGAATAATTTTTCATACGACGCTGGTGATAATCGGAGTTGCCGCCGTAATTCAAAGTTCTCCCGTCGCGATGACCGCATTGAAAATTTTCGGAGCGGCTTATTTGATTTTTTTGTCGGCAAAGGCATTTTCCGGAGCGATGAAGGCGGGCGAAATTTCAATAAAAAAAGCCGACGCGAGAATTTCTCTGCCGGCAATTTACAGACGCGGGGTTTTGATGAATGTTTTAAATCCGAAAGTCCTGCTGTTTTTTTTGGCTTTCTTGCCGCAATTCGTAAACCTGTCCGCAGAATCTGCCGGACTTCAAATTGCATTTTTGGGATTTACCTTCGCGGCTCAGGCATTGATAATTTTTTCAATCGTCGCGTTTTTCGCCGGGAAAGTCAGAAAATTTTTGCTCGGCAAAAAAAATCTCGGAAAAATTTTTGCCTTCACCGAATCCGTCGTCCTTGCAATTATCGCCTTGACCCTTATATTTTTATGAAATCATATACGCGACGTAAACGCCGCAAAAAATATTTTGAGTAAGGCACTGCAGTCTGTTTGACAACTTGCGGACTATAACGGCTTTGGTAATTGGCAGACCTCTGCCGGAGATTTGCAACATTCTTTGGTAAGTCAGCCGTATCTGAGCAATTTGGGGTTTCACTCCCCAAGCTCGCGACTTTAGTCGCGAGTAGTTGACAGCCGTTTCTTCCGAAATTTCGCATTTATTCCGACGGATTTTTCTGAACATCAATAGTTGCGTTTGTCATAGACAAATATAGACAAACACATTTGAGAGGATAAACTCTCCGGCGTACTACACACCTCTATCCGATTGTCTAATAAAAATCACACAAAAGTTAAGAAACTCGTGCGAAATTTATCACTTTCGGACTACTTGCAATTTTAATTACAAACCACCTTTCAAAAAAA
>CAJOPK010000208.1 GCA_905236255.1 uncultured Selenomonadaceae bacterium
GACGATATGAGTTTGCTCCGGATTATAAATGTTCCGCGCAGGGGTTTGGGAGATGCAAGTCTTTCAAAATTGACCGCCTTTGCCGCCCAAAATAACCTTTCGGTTTTTGACGTTATCGTAAATGATGAACTTTTGTCACAGATTCCCGCACTTCGTCCGAAATTCCGGCAGACTTTGCGCGAATTTGCATCACTGATTTTGAGTTTTGCGGCGGATGCAAAAACTCACAAAATCCATGAACTTGTAAACGCGATCTTAAACGAAAGCGGATATTTGCAAATGCTCAAAGAGGACGACAACGAAGAATCCAAGCCGGAAAATGCTTCGAGAATCGAAAATCTCGGCGAGTTTGTCAACGCGGCAAAAGAATTTGAAACGGAAAATGCCGGCGCAACTTTGGAAGATTTCCTCAATCACGTTGCACTGATAACCGATCTTGATTCTCTTGACGAAGCCGAACAATCCCGCGTGTCAATGATGACAATTCATTCGGCAAAAGGTCTTGAATTTCCGGTCGTCTTTATTTTGGGAATGAATGAAGGACTTCTGCCCTTTGCGGCGGCGTTGTTTGATCAACGCGAATTGGAAGAAGAACGCCGCGCCTGTTATGTGGCAATAACCCGCGCACAAACAAGACTTTACATGACACATTCCAGAACCCGCAGCACTTTCGGCGATACGGAGGCTCAAACTCCTTCAAGATTTATCAAGGAAATTCCGGCACAATATTTGCGTCACTGGCAGGAAGAAAAAGATCGTTGGGGCAGAATAACCTGGCAGGAATTTACCGTCAAGAAAACCAATCCCGTCGATATTCCGCAGAGCAAGCTCAAATACAGCCAAAAATTTCCGCCTTACGCACAGCCGAAAGTTTCTTCATACAAAACACCGACAGCCCACCGTTCCGCTCAATCTTCGACGACTTCAAAGCCGAAAATTAAGCCGAATTTGAATATAGATTGGAAAATCGGCGACAATGCCAAGCACGGAAAATGGGGTATGGGCAAAGTTGTCGATATTACCGGCGAAGGCGACAAGAAAAATATTACGATCGCTTTTTCAAATCCGGAAGTCGGTCAAAAGACTTTGAAACTTGCCGTTGCGCCGATAGAAAAGGTTTAAGGCGTGGGAGAAAATTTGAATGGATATTGAGGAAATAAAATCCGAATTGACAAATTTGCGAAAAGAAATTCGCCGGCACAACAAAAAATATTACGATGACGACGCGCCGGAAATTTCAGATTTTGAATATGACAAATTGATGACACGCCTTAAAGAATTGGAAGCCGAATATCCGGAATTTGTAACCGCAACTTCTCCCACTCAAATTGTCGGCGGTTCAGCCCGGCGTACCGTCGGTAAACTTGTTCCGCATGATGTCCCGATGCTTTCACTGCAGGACGTTTTCAACAAAGATGAAGTCGAAAATTTTGTAAACGATACGCTTGCAAAAATTGAAAATCCGGAGTTTGTCGTCGAAGAAAAAATCGACGGACTGTCTTTGGCTCTCAAATATAAAGACGGAGAACTTTTTGAGGCGGTGACTCGCGGGGACGGCAGTATCGGTGAGGACGTTACCGAAAATGCGCGGGTCATTCCGGACGTTGTTCAAAATTTGAAAGACACTCCCGGATATTTTGAAATTCGCGGGGAAGTTTATATGACGCGAAAAGATTTTGCCGCCGTCAATGAACGACAGGAACGGCTCGGTTTAAAAATTTTCGCAAATCCCAGAAACTGTGCCGCCGGAACTTTGCGCCGATTAAATCCCGGAATCGTTGCGGAAAGAAAGTTGTCAATGTTTGTCTTTAATCTGCAAGCCGTCGAAGGCGCGGAAATTTCTTCGCACGTTGACGCTTACGAATTTATGAAACGCAACGGGATTAAAATTATTCACAATTACAAGGTCTGCAAAAATTTTTCGGAAGTTTGGGCGGCGATTGAGGAAATCGGAAATTCCCGCCAAAATTTGGAATATGACATTGACGGCGCGGTCGTTAAAGTCAACAATTTTAATCAGCGCGAAATTTTGGGTGCAACCGGAAAGTTTCCCCGCTGGGCTGCAGCTTACAAATATCCGCCGGAAGAGAAAGAAACGATTTTGCGTAAAATCGAATTGAGTGTCGGCAGAACCGGCAGGGTTACCCCGACGGCGGTTTTTGATCCCGTAAATCTTTGCGGTACCCGCGTTGAACGGGCAACACTGCACAATCAGGACTTTATTGATTCGCTTGACATTCGTATCGGCGACACAATCAAAGTTTACAAGTCCGGCGAAATTATCCCGAAAGTCAGCGGCGTAATTTTTGAAAAGCGTCCGTCGGATTCACTCCCTTTCAAATTTCCGGAAACTTGTCCGGTCTGCGGTCATTCTTTGGAACGGGAAGAAAATGCCGCCGATTATCGCTGCATAAATTCAAACTGTCCCGCACAGGTTGAAAATCACATTTTGAACTTTGTCGGGCGGGGCGCGGTTGACATTAAGGGACTCGGCGAAAATGCAATTTTGAAATTGATTGACGAAGGTTTTATAAAAAATGTTTCCGATATTTACAAGTTGAAAGATCGGCGGGAAGAACTTATCGAAAAGAAAATTTTCGGGCTTGCAAAAAATACCGACAAAATTTTGGCGGCGATTGAGGAAAGCAAAAAAAATTCACCCGCAAAACTTTTGACGGGCTTGGGAATTATCGGCGTGGGAAGTTCCGTTGCAAAAACTTTGATTCAAAATTTCGGCGGTATTGAAGAACTTTCAAAGGCGACCATTGAAGATTTAAAAAATGTTCCGGACATCGGCGAAATTCTTGCCGGGCATATCGTCAAATTTTTCGGCGACCCGGAGAATATGGAAATTTTGAACGAATTTAGAATCGCCGGATTTAATTTTAAAGACGATATGCCGAAAAATTCTTCGACTTCCGAAATTGCCGGAAAGGTTCTTGTTTTGACCGGAACGCTTGAAAAATATTCACGCAACGATGCCGCAAAACTTATCGAAGAGCGCGGCGGTATCGTAAAAAATTCGGTCGGCAAAAAAGTTGACTTTGTAATTGCCGGAGAAAATGCCGGTTCGAAACTTTCAAAAGCCGGAGAACTCGGAATAAAAATTTTGAGCGAAGCGGAATTTGAAAAACTTTTGCAAGCGGATTAAAAGATTCGGGCATATTTTTTGAGATTATCGACAAGTTATAAATTTTGTGGTAAATTTTAAGCGGTCATTATGACCGCAATTTTTTTGAGGAGCTGATCTTTTTATGGCGGAACTGCTTTACACAATCAAAGCGAATACTCCGAAAGAAGAAATAATCAAACAACTGCGCGAACACCCGGAGATAAAATTTGTATCGCTCGTCGGCATAGACCTTGCCGGCAACGATACCGACGAAAAAATTCCGGTGCGCGTCTTTATCAAAGACATTGACGAATTTTATGCGGGCAGAGCCGTACAGACCGACGGCAGTTCCGTTGTCTTGCCGGGAATTGCAACTTTGAACAATGCAAAAGTCGATATGCCGGTGGATCCGAATGTCAACTGGTTTGTCGATTATAATTTTGAGCATTACGACAATGTGACAAATCGCCCGGTCGGGACTCTCCGGATTCCCGGATTTTTGATTCACGACGGCAAGCGCGTCGATTCCCGCGCAATTTTGACCGATACTTTGATTCACGTCAAAAAAGAACTCGTCAATCTCTTTCACAAACATCCGCAAATTTCCGGCTTGGAAATAAGCGGCGAGGACATTATCGATATTTCCTTCACTTCCGCAACGGAATTGGAATTTTGGGTAAAGACTCCTCTTGAAGAGGCGGCGGTCGAAGAGATGAGCGCGTCGCAGGTTATGCAGGAGCAATACTGGGAACGTACTCACGGCGCGGTTCGTTGTGCGATGGAACAGACCTTGCTGGAACTTGAAAAATACGATTTGAAAGTTGAAATGGGACACAAGGAAGTCGGCGGCTTGAAAGCGCAAATTGACGAAGCCGGACGACTTACCCATGTTTGTGAACAGCTTGAAATTGACTGGCGTTTTGCCGATGCGGTTCAGGCGGCGGACAATGAAATTCTCGTGCGCATGATAGTCAAAGAAATTTTCCGCGCAAACGGTCTTGAAGTCAATTTCAAGGCAAAACCCATGCACGGACTCGCCGGCAACGGCGAACACACTCACATAGGTCTTGCCGCAATTACCGCCGACGGGAAAATTCACAATCTCTTTGCCGCAAAAGA
>CAJOPK010000209.1 GCA_905236255.1 uncultured Selenomonadaceae bacterium
GAAAAAAATTCCTGCCGGGCTTGATTGGCGACCGGTTGACAGATTTTCAATCGGGAGTTTTACGGCACAAATATTGACATTGGTACAGGTAACGATTAAAATTCGGTTAGTCGGCGGTTGTCGGTAAGGTCGCTCCAATGAAAAAAAAGCGCACCGGTGAAAGACGACCACTCAAAATGTGAAACCGTTGCAAAGGTGTATAATTTGAATGATTTTTGCGGCAGATATTTTTTCGGGTAAGTTCTTTTTTTTTGAGGAGAGTGTTCCACAGATATGGATTTCAGAATTGACTTGATAGTAAATTCCTTTCCGTTGCTTTTGGTCGGTGCGGGCGTTACCGTTCAGATAACATTGTTGTCGGTCATGGTCGGCGTTGTAATAGGACTTTTCGTCGGAATAGCGAGAATTTCAAGTTTCAAAATAATTCGGACGGCGGCGGCGGTCTATGTAGATTTTTTCAGAGGGACTCCTCTTTTGGTTCAGATATTTTTGATTTACTTTGCAATTCCCGTTATTACCGGGCAGAGAATGGATCCTTTTGTTGCTGCTATTTCCGCCTGCGGAATAAATTCCGGCGCGTATGTTGCGGAAATTTTCCGGGCGGGTATTCAGTCAATCGACGACGGGCAAATGGAAGCCGGCAGATCTCTCGGAATGACTTGGATTCAAACGATGCGTTTTGTAATTGTTCCTCAAGCATTTAAGCGGGTAATTCCGCCGCTCGGCAACGAATTTATTGCATTGCTCAAAGATTCTTCGTTGGTTTCCGTTATCGGCTTTGAAGAATTGACTCGGCGTGGTCAGCTGATAATTGCCCGGACTTACGGCTCTTTGGAAATTTGGTTAAGTGTCGCAATAATCTATCTTGCCATGACTTTGACAATTTCCCGGTTCGTCGCTTATCTTGAAAAAAGATTTAATCCGGATGAAAGTCGATGATACACAATCCGTCTTGCATTTTTTGACGAAAGATATCGGGCAAAAATATTTGACATTAACATTAACAAATATTAAAATTCGCTTTGAAATCATTTTGTATTTTTTCTGAGAGGAAGTGCAGTAAAATGAGGTTATCAAAGGTTTTCAAAAGAGTCCTTACGGCCGGTCTTGTCGTTGCCATGGCACTCGGAGTTGTCGGTTGCGGCGAAGAAGGCGCGAAAGAACAATTCGTCAACATTGCGACCGGCGGCACGGCGGGAACTTACTATCCGATCGGCGGCGCGATTGCGGAAGTTCTCAACAAGGACATCAAAGGTATGAACGCCAGCGCGCAGAGTACCGGCGCATCCATCGCAAACATCAATATGCTCAAAGATGAACAGGTTGATCTCGCGATTGTCCAGAACGACATCACCTATTACGCGATCAACGGCAAAGAAATGTTTGCGGACAAAGTCAACAACCTTAAAGGTATTGCTTCACTTTATCCGGAAACCTGCCAATTCGTAACTCTCGAATCTTCCGGAATCAAATCCATTGACGAATTAAAAGGCAAAAAAGTTGCGGTCGGTGCATCCGGCAGCGGTGCGGAAGCGAATGCCCGTCAAATTCTTCAGGCCTACGGAATTTCCTATGACGATATTGACGAACAATTTCTTTCCTTTGCGGAAGGTGCAAACGCCCTTAAAGACGGCAACGTCGATGCGGCTTTCCTGACTGCGGGCTATCCGACGGCCTCCGTTCAGGATATTGCTTCTCAGAACAAAATCCGCCTCCTTCCGGTTGACGATCAACATGCACTGGCTTTGAGCGTCGATTATCCGTTCTATACGAAAGTCACAATACCGGCAGGCGTTTATCAGGGATTTGACGAAGAAGTTCAGAGCGTAAGCGTTATGGCTATTCTCGTTGCAACGGATCGCGTTGACAAAGACAAAGGCTATGCAATTACAAAGACGATTTTCTCAAATCTTGACAAGATTGCCGCAGCTCATTCCGCAGCAAAGAACATCACAAAAGACGGCGCGACAAAGGGTATGGATTTCATTCAGATGAACGAAGGCGCGCAGAAATATTTCAAGGAGTGATATTTTTGGTGGATAAACAAACTTTAATCGAAAAAGCAAAGTCGATGATTTCCGCTCCGAGTTGTTGCGCTCCTTTGAAGGCGGCGGGGCAAGCCTGGCTTGATTCAATCGGCAAAGC
>CAJOPK010000210.1 GCA_905236255.1 uncultured Selenomonadaceae bacterium
CTCGACATTGAAGTTAATTTGTCCGACGAAGGAAATTATTATATTGAATATAATTACGACGCAAGCCTTTATTCCGAAAATGCAATAGAAAAATTCGCCGCAACTTTAGATGAAATTGTTTTGCAGTTGCAGGACGAAAAGAAACTGATTTTTGAAATTTTGAAATAAAACACCATTTTTATCAAAAAATTTTATGAAATGCCCGTGTCAACCGGAAAACGGCAAGTTAAGATTTCCCATGCAACAAAATTGCAAAAAAATTGCCCTTCCGGTTTTTGGTGTCGTTGACTTCATGATTGAAAAATATTAAAATCATAAAAGATTTTTCGGAGAAAATACAAAAATTTGGGAAGCAATTTTTTGGAGGTATGGGCAATGTTGAGTGAAAAAGATTTGAAAAAATTGGCAAACGGCAGTGATATTCGCGGTGTTGCCGTGGAAGGTGTTGCGGACGAACCGGTAACTCTCACTACTGAGGCGGCAAACAGAATTGCGGCGGGTTTTGTTCAATTCCTTGCAAAACGCCGGGAAAAATCTCCGACCGAACTCAAAATTGCCGTCGGCACCGATTCGCGAATTTCCGCTCCTCAAATAAAGTCGGCGGTTATCGATGCGATAAGTGCAAAGGGCGTAACCGTCCTCGATTGCGGCATGGCCTCAACTCCCGCAATGTTTATGTCGGTCGTCTTCCCGGAAACTTCAGCCGACGGCTCGATCATGATTACGGCAAGTCATTTGCCCTTCAACAGAAACGGCTTGAAATTTTTCACAAAGACCGGCGGCGTTGAACATGACGACATTATCGAGATTTTGGATTTTGCCGCAAATTCCGAAGAAAATCACAATCGTTCCGGCAAAGTCGAAGAATTTAAACTTATAGACCTTTACGCCGAAAACCTTGTCAAAAAAATTCGCAAGGCGATTGATTCCGGTGACAAGCCGCTTGAAAAAATGCACATTATCGTTGATGCCGGAAACGGCGCGGGCGGATTTTTTGCGGAGAAAGTTTTGGTTCCGCTCGGAGCGGATATTTCCGGAAGTCAGTTTTTGGAGCCGGACGGACATTTTCCGAATCACATTCCGAATCCTGAGGACAAGGACGCGATGGCATCAATCAAAAAAGCCGTTCTCGACAACAAAGCCGATCTCGGATTGATTTTCGATACCGACGTTGACAGAATGGGGGCGGTTTTGAGTGACGGCGAAGATATTAACCGGAACTCTTTGATTGCGATGATTTCCGCAATTTTGGCAAAAGATTATCCTCACGGCACCATTGTAACCGATTCCGTCACTTCCGACGAATTGACGGAGTTTTTGGAGAAAGTTTTGGATCTTCATCACATTCGTTATATGCGCGGTTATCGCAACGTCATCAACAAGTGCATGGAACTCAATCTTGCCGGCGTAAAATCTCCGCTTGCGATTGAAACTTCCGGACACGGCGCACTCAGCGAAAATTATTATCTCGACGACGGCGCATATCTTGCGGTCAAACTCATAATTGCCGCCGCAAAATTGTCGAAGGAAGGAAAAACTCTCGGCAGTCTTATAGAAAAACTCGGTCAGCCGGCTGAAGCCGCCGAATACAGATTTAAAATTTCCGGCGTGGAAAATTTCCGGGCTTACGGCAACAACGTCCTCGAAACTTTTGAAAATCGTGCGGTGGCGGCGGGAATTGAAATTGCAAAGCCGTCCTTTGAAGGAGTTCGTCTTGTTTTCGGCAACGGCTGGGCACTTTTGAGAATGTCACTTCACGATCCGAAAATGCCGCTCAACATTGAGAGCGGCGAAAAGGGCGGAATCAAAAAAATTGCCGCCAAAATCAAAGAATTGCTTGACGGATTCGACGCATTGGATTTGAACATTTTGGATAAGTAAATTTTTCTTAAGTCGATATAATTTTCAACCGGCGTAAATGCCGGCTTTTTTGTTGCGGATTGCGGAAAATTTTTGTTGTAATTTACCCGGATTTTGTGATAGTGTAAAGTCGCACGGTAAAAGTGCCGGGCGAAGTTTTTTGAAATTCGGGGGTGATTGTCGCGAAATTTTTAAGATTTTTTTTGGTCTTTTCAATTTTTGCGGCTTTTTGTTTTGTGAGTCTTTCGGCATTTGCGGCGCCAAAACCGGTGAAAATTGCCCGGTTGCCCGTAATTTTTGCGGGCGGCAATCCGGATTATGATACCTGTGTCGTTCTTGAAACCAAAATTGCACGTGCCGTACACGTTCCGCTTAACGGAACTTTGAAACTTGTCGAATATTTGGATGCAAAAAAATCGGCAAAAGAATTGAATATTATTTGGCAAAATATGCGCGCCGAAAACAAAAAGACAAAATTGAAGGACACGATGCGCCCGCTTGCAAAAAAAATAAATGCGGATATTGTCGTCTGTCCGGTTCTTCTGCAATACAATCAAATGTCTTTGCCTTTCGTCGGAGCCGATTACGAAACAAAATTGACAAGTTCCGCCGCCGCAGAGTTGATTGTTTACGATTCCCGGACGGACGAGTTGATTGACAAAAAAACTTCCCGATTTTTTGACGGGAGTGCAAACACTTTCGGAACGGCTTCATATCTTGCGAAGGAGTGTTTCGACAGGGTGATTGACAAAACCGGAGTCAGACGCAAGATAACCGCAATTCGGGGAGAATGATTTTTTTAAGGAGTTTTTTTATGGAACTTTGGTTTTCCGAACAGCATACGCCGAACGTAAAATTTTCAATAAAAGTTGACAGGCAACTTTTCAGCGAAACAAGCGAATTTCAGCGCGTTGATATTTTTGATTCGCCGGAATTCGGAAGATTTCTCGTTCTCGACGGCTGTATGATGCTCACAGAAAAAGATGAATTTATCTATCACGAAATGATTACTCATGTCCCCATGAGCGTAAATCCGAAAATAAAAAATGTCCTGCTGGTCGGCGGCGGTGACGGCGGAACTGCGCGGGAACTTTTGAAATATGATACCGTCGAAAATATTGATCTGGTCGAAATTGACGAAACGGTTGTCCGCGCCTGCAAAAAATTTATACCGCAAACCGCCGCTTGTCTGGACAATCCGCGCATAAAGGTCTTTTTTGAGGACGGATTGAAATTTGTCCGTCGTGCGGAAAACAAATACGATCTTATTATCGTCGATTCCACCGATCCTTTCGGACCGGGTGAAGGACTTTTTACGCGGGAGTTTTACGGAAATTGTCACAATGCACTGCGCGAAAACGGGATAATGGTAAATCAGCACGAAAATCCTTACTACAAAAAGGATGCCGTTGCCATGCAGCGGGCGCATAAAAGAATAGTAAGTTCTTTTCCGATAAGTCGCGTTTATCAGTTGCACATTCCGACTTATCCTTCCGGTCATTGGCTTTTCGGTTTTGCCTCAAAAAAATTTCACCCGACCGTAAATGTGGACTTTGAGGCTTGGAAGGCTTTAAACATTCAGACCGGATATTACAATCCGAAACTTCATCGCGGAGCGTTTGCCTTGCCGACTTATGTCGAAAAGCTTTTAAAAGAAGTGGAAGATTGACCGAAATTTTGCAAACAAAAAAGGGAACTACCGAACGTTCCCTTTTTTGCTTCGCCATTTTTCTTCCATCTTGCAGTCCCCAAAAACTGCAAGCCGCCGACGAGAAATATAGCACTTACATTCCCCGTTGTCAAGCCGAAAATTTCAAACGTGAATTATTTGATTTGAGCGGCAACTTCCGCAGCAAAATCTTCCTGTTTCTTTTCGATGCCTTCGCCGAGCTGATAACGGGTAAATCTTGCAACTTTAACGTCACCGAGAATATCTTTGACGGTTTTTTCGCTGTCTTTTACAAAAATCTGTTCGACAAGGCAAACTTCTTTGTAAAATTTATTGATTCTGCCTTCAACCATCTTTTCGACGATTTTCTCCGGCTTGCCCTCTTCAAGAGCCTGTTTGCGGAGAACTTCTTTTTCGTGTTCGAGTTCGGTTGCGTCAACGCCGGCACGATCAACCGCGCTCGGATTTGCCGCCGCAATTTGCATGGCAACATCTTTTCCGAGTTCGTCACTGCCGCCGGAAAGTTCGACGAGTACGCCGATTTTGCCGCCCATGTGAATATAGCTGACGATTTTGCCGGAGGTTTCGTAGCAAACGAAACGACGAAGGGAAATTTTTTCGCCGATCGTCGCGGTTGCTTCCGTGATGAGATCGGAAACTTTTTTGCCGTCGATTGTGCTGTTGTTGAGCGCATCGAGATCCGCCGGTTTGACCGCCGCAATATGTTCGGCAATTTTCTTTTCGAGATCGCGGAAACCTTCATTGTTCGCCGCAAAGTCGGTTTCGCAGTTGATTTCGACAAGCGCACCGACTTTTCCGTCAGCCGCAACGTAAGCCGCAACCGCGCCTTCCGCCGCAATTCTGCCGGATTTTTTCGCCGCTTTGGCGATACCTTTTTCGCGCAACCAATCGGCAGCTTTGCTCATGTCGCCGTCGGTCGCAGCAAGTGCTTTTTTGCAATCCATCATGCCCGCGCCGGTTTTTTCGCGCAGGTCTTTAACCATTGATGCCGTAACTTGTGCCATTTATTTCACTCCCAAACTTGGCGATTTCAAATGCCAACCGCCAATCACTCTTCCTCTTCAGTCTGTGCCTCTTCGTTATTTTCCGCGCCCTGATGACCTTCAAGAACCGCATCTGCCATTCTCGCCGTCAAAAGTTTTACGGCACGAATCGCATCGTCGTTGCCCGGAATGACATAGTCGATTTCGTCCGGATCGCAGTTTGGATCGACGATCGCAACAATCGGAATGTTCAATTTGCGCGCTTCGGCAAC
>CAJOPK010000211.1 GCA_905236255.1 uncultured Selenomonadaceae bacterium
GTAACTTGTTATTTGATCTTCCGATTGAAAATGCTCGACGGTCAAATTGTCGTCGAGGACTTTTTCATACATTTTTTTTGTTTCATCAAAAAGGACTCCCGCATTTTTCTCGTCATAAACGGCGGCAGCCGTATCCGAAAAATATTCTTTGAGGAGCAGATCCGTCGTAATCATACAGCCGCCTTTGCTTTCAAGTATTTTCCGGACATTTTTAAACATTTTGTCGGCTCTTTCTTTTGTAAGATAAACCATACGACCGTTTTCAACGATACAAACCTTTCCTTCAAATTTTGCGGCAAGTTCGGTCATTGCGTCCTCGTCCTCGACAAGTGCAACTTCATAAGAAAATTTATCGTAATATCCGGCATCAAGAGATTTTTTTGCAAGTTTGTCGGCAATCTCCGCAACAGCCGCAAGTTCCGCAACAACATAACGATCTCCGTTTTTGACTGATTCGATAACCCGCGGAGAATAAGAACTTGCAACGTCAAAAACATTTTTGTATCCGTTCGATTTTATAAAATTGTTTGCGGCGGAATAATTGATTTCTTGAAAAAGAGAATTTACCTTTTCAACCCGCTCGAAATCCGGAAGATTTCCCTTATTGAAAAAATTCGGCTTTTCAAGATATTTGAGATACATTTGCGCTTCCGGAATTCCCGAGGCGGCAAGCCATTGAAGCTTGACATGAGCGGAGTAGGATACCATTTCAAATTCCGCCGCTTCAATCGGTGACATAAAGGATATGATGCACATAATCAACACAACCGCAAAAGTTTTTAATTTCAAGTCAACTCTCCTTCCGCTTCAACACACAGACCGCCGTCGCATAATCTTTTGAATGACTCAGGCTCAAAAAAATTTTATCAAGGTTGCTTCGACGAAAAAATTCAAGTGCCTTTCCGTGCAAAAAAATTTCGGGTTTGCCGGCGGAATCGTTCAAAATTTCAACGTCGGTCAAGTCTGTGAAAATTCCGGTGCCGAGTGCTTTAAAAAATGCCTCCTTGCCGGCAAATCTTGCGGCAAAAGAGGCGGCGGCTTGCTTACCGCGATTTTGACAATAATCTCTTTCGTTTTCGGTATAAACTCTTTCCTTAAAATTTTTGCGCTCAACCGCCTGCCGAATACGATTTATTTCAATTATATCCGTCCCGATTCCGAAAATCATTTTGCCACCAAGTCAACATCGGATTGAGCTTGAACTCCTTCATTGGGATTAAATCTCAAAGTCCGGGCTATCAAAATTTCAACGCGTCTGTTCATTTGCTTGTGTTCCGGCGTGTCGTTCATTGCAATCGGTCTGTATTCGCCGTAACCTATTGCCGAAAATCTTGCCGGGTTCAAATTTTGGTTAATCGCCAAAAGATATTTCATGAAAGTCATGGCCCGGACGGAACTCAATTCCCAGTTTGAAGGAAAGCGGGCATTGTTTATGGGGTCGGTGTCCGTGTGTCCGGAAATGAGAACGCGCTCCGGAACCGCCGCCAAAAGTCCGGCAACTATGGGGCCGATCCTTTGAGATTCCGGCACAAGGTCTGCGGAACCGGACGGGAAGAGTGCACGTTCTTTAATGCGAATCATCAAGCCTTCTTCCTCAAGTTGGGTGGAGAGTTCGCCCTCAAGATTGTTTTGTCTTATATATTCGTCAAGTTGTTGTTGCAAATCCTGCAGAGTCTGATTTTCCTGAAGATAAGCGGCGTTACCCTGATCTTCGTCGGAAAAAATTTCACGCTGTTGGCTTACGTTCGGACCGGCCTGATCAAAGAATGAAGGACCGCCCATATTGAACGCTGCGGAAAAGGCTTGTGCCAACTGCGCCAATTTTGTTTGGTCGGTCTGCGAAATGGCGAACAACGCGATAAACAACGCCAAAAGCAAAGTCATCAAATCGGAGTAAGGGAGCAACCAAGCCTCACTGGCTTCTTCTTCGTGCTTCTTGCCGCGTTTTTTCTTTGCCATGTAATTTTCTCCTTTCTCCCAAAATTAAAGCGGAAAGGCAAAAATCTTTCCGCCCGTCAAACTTTCGATCAAAAATTACTCGGCACTGCTCTTGAGTGCTTCGCGCTCTTTCTGCGGAATAAATACCATGAGTTTTGCCTCGATTGCGGTAGGCGAATCGCCCGCCTGAAGTGAAAGGATTCCTTCGATGATCATTCTCTTGTGACTGATTTCGTTGGCGGATTTTACTTTCAACTTGTTTGCAAAGGGCAACCAGATAACGTAACCGGTAAAGATACCGAGAATTGTTGCGATAAACGCCGCGGAAATTGCGTGACCGAGTTTGTTAACGTCGCTCAAGTCCGAAAGAGCCGCGATAAGACCGACAACCGCGCCCAGAACGCCCAGCGTCGGTGCATAAGTTCCCGCCTGAGTCAAAATCGAACGCGCTTCCGAGTGGCGTTCTTCCATAACGGCAAGTTCCGCATCCAAAACGTCGCTGACAAAATCCGGATCCATACCGTCAATAACCATGCTCAAACCGTTGCGGAAAAACGGATCCTGAATATCTCCGACGCGACCTTCAAGTGCCAAAATACCTTCACGACGTGCAACCTGCGAAAGTTCAATGAACATTTTCACCAATTCGCCCTTGCCGCCGTTGTCCTCCGCACGAAACAGAAGTTTGAAGAGCGTCGGCAACTTGGCAACCGTATCCATAGGGAATGCATTGAGCAAGCATGAAAAAGTTCCGCCGATGATTATCAGGAACGCCGCAGGGTTGGCCATTGAAGAAAGCGGTGCACCTTTTATGATCATTCCGACAAAAACCGAAATCAGTCCCGCGACAATCCCTATAACAGTAGATTTTTCCAAAATCACAGCCTCCTCCCGGCCGATAAAACAAAAAATAATTGCGCCGTAAAAAATTTTCTTTCTTATTCCATAAAAAAAAACAACTTCCTGCCGCCGAAGTCAAAATTTTAAATTCGCCCCAAAATTTTTCCGGTGACATATTGCTCCGACGTGTAAAAATTTAAAAAAATGAATCGCAATTTTTACTTTGGGATAACTTTGGACGATTTGATGTGATCCGCCGCAAAACTTTTGACACTTCAACAAATATAAAGTAAAATAAGCGCGCCTTTAAAGGGAGCGCATTTAATTTGGAGAAAGAAGGGCGGATAGTTGGAAGAAAAGCTGAAACTCTACGGATTCAACAATCTGACAAAATCTTTGAGCTTCAACATTTACGATATTTGTTATGCAAAAACTCAACGCGAGCAAAGAGATTACGTCGATTACATTGACGAGCAGTACAATTCGGAACGCCTGACGAAAATTTTGGTAAAGGTCACCGAAATGATCGGCGCACGCGTTTTGAATATTTCCGCGCAGGATTACGAGCCTCAGGGCGCAAGCGTGACCATTTTGATTGCGGAAGAGGCGGCAATTTCAACCGGTCAAAAACTTCCCAAAGGCAACGCCGAAGTCATCAAGCCGGAAACCGTTTTGGCGCATCTGGACAAAAGTCATGTAACCGTTCACACTTATCCGGAATTTCACCCGGAAACGAGTATCGCAACCTTTCGCGTCGATATTGACGTTTCCACTTGCGGCGAAATAACTCCCCTGCATACGCTGGATTATTTGATCGGTCGTTTCGATTCGGACATTATTACGATGGATTATCGCGTAAGGGGTTTTACCCGCGATGTCACCGGCAAAAAACTTTTCATGGACAGCAAAATGACTTCCATTCAGGAATTTATAGACCGGGACACATTGGACGCTTACGATGCGGTCGATATAAATATGTATCAGGCAAATCTTTTTCATACGCGTATGCTGATTAAAGAACCGGAGTTGCAGAATTATCTTTTCAACACCGACATTTACGAAATTCCGCCGAAAAACCGGCTTGAAATTTCTTCAAACATTCGCCGGGAAATGATAGAAATTTTCAGCGGAAAGAATATCTATTGACAGAGGGCAAACAAATGAAAATTAAAATTATTGCCGCACTTGTTCTGCTGATCGCGGCATTTGTCGGTTACAAGTTTTACGACGACAAAGTTGCGGCGGAAACCGCAAAAACTTATCAAACGGCAAAAGTCGTGCGAATGGACCTGACCAAAACGGTTTCGGCAACGGGAACGGTTCAGCCGCGTGACAGCGTCGAAGTCAGCAGTAAAATTACGGCACGAATCAAAGAAGTTTTGGTTGACGAAAACGACGAAGTGAAAAGCGGGCAGGTTGTCGCAATTCTTGACGGGCAGGATTATGAGGCCAAAAGAGATCAGGCAAAATTTAAATTGACCAATGCACAGCAAAAATTGACGAGAACTCAAAGGCTTTACAATATCGGCGCAAAATCTTTGGAGGAACTTCAGGACGCTCAATATGATTACGATACGGCAAAATCCGCGCTTGAAGAGGCCGAATCCGATGTAAACGAAACCGTAATTACCGCGCCGATGGACGGCGTTGTCGTCGGTGAACCGAAAACCGCCGGCACAATGGCAACGCAGGGATCGGACAATCCGACGGTCATAATGAGAATTGCGGATTTGAGCGAAAAACTTGTAAAGGCAAAAGTTGACGAAACGGATATCGGCAGTGTCCGTGTCGGGGAAGATGCAATTTTTACGGTCGATGCTTTCCCCGATGACAAGTTTAATGCACATGTCACAAAAATTTCACAGACCGATACTTCCAATTCTTGGGACGTGAGTTCTTCGTCGTCAAGTTCTTCGAGTTCGTCAAGTAACGCCGTTATTTACTACTATGTGACGTTTTCGGCACCGGATCCCGGCAACAAACTTTTGCCGGCAATGACCGCCCGACTTGACATTATCGTCGGTCAAGTCAAAAATGCGCTCTGCGTTCCGATTTCGGCGGTAAAAACCGATGCACGGGGCTCTTACGTCGAAAGAATTACAAAAGATAAGGACGGCAGGGAAGCGGCGGAAAAAATTTATATAACTTTGGGACTTTACGGTGAAGAATTTGTTGAGGTTGCCGGCGGGGATTTAAATCCGGACGATGATGTTTCCATAACTTATGAAGTTGCGGAGAAAAATACTTCGACTTCAAAGCAAAGCACACGTCGCATGGGCGGCCCGCCTCCGATGTAAAAAAATTTAAAGGGTGGTCATTGCCGATCGGAAGTTAAAATTCTTCCGATTGGCACTTTTTTTACTTTCTCAATCCCGCCGGCGGATCAATGTCAAAAAGCGATTCACATTCTTCGACTATTTCTTCAATTTCCGGGCGCGTCGAAAATTTCGACAAATTTCGGTAAAAATTTTCTCTGTGCATTACGACCGACCTTATAAATCCGGCAACGTAATCCGTAAACATTCCGGACGAGTCGAACAGTTCCCAAAATTTTTTGACGTTTTCCTCCGGGTTTACGTCGTATTCGATTCTGTGCAAAATTCGCGAAAGTTCCGTTCTGATTTCCGGCGTATACATTGACTTCAAAAGCGAAAGTTCCGGCATTGAGCGTGCCGCCCTCACAAGCCAAAATTCGACTTCCAAATCATCGCCTGAATTGTCAAAACCGCAGTCGACCAATTTTTTTAAAAAATCCGGCGGAGCCTCTTTTTTTACCGGTGCCATTCGGACGTGTTTGTAAAATGAGGCATACAGCAATCGCTCAAATTCGGTTTGAGTGTAAAGCCTTGAAACTATTGCGCCGAAACGTCCCTTCATCAATTTTTCCAAAATTTTCCAGTGACGTACGTTTCGGAAACTTGTCAGCCAAATTCCGGTCTGTTTCAAGTAAGAGGAAAATCCCGCCGCAATATCCTGCGGATTTACGACGACTTCCAAAGTCAAATCTCCGATAATCGCATCAAAAAATTCTTCCGGAAAGGGAAGGCGAATTTCCCGGTAATCGAGAGTAAAGATTTTTACTTTGTTGTCGGAAATTTTTTCGGCAAAATCTTCGTCCGGCGTTATAAAATAAATTTCGGCAAAAGGAAAACGCCGGCGCAATTCCGGCAAATAATATTCGCTTTCGATCAACAAAATTTTTTTAAAAAAGTCGTCGCAGTCGATAAAATTGAGCAACACCGGTTTTATATCTTCCACACAAAAACCTCCCCGCCGAAATCAATCGTTAAATCTCTTTACCAAAAAAACGACCGCGAAAAAATCTTTTCGAGCCGTTTCAGTTTTCTGTGAAAATATGCAATATATTATTCGTCGGCCTTGCCGCTTATGATTTTGGATATATCGCGGAAAGCCTCTTCTCTGCGTTCGCCTTTGATCGTAAGCACCAAACTTGTGCCGGGCATAATTCCCAGTGCCGCAAGCGACATAATGCTTTCCGTCGTGCCGCTCTGTTTGCCGGAGGCAATGCTGACCATACAACCGGTTTCTTCCGCAACCTTAACGATCTTGGCACATTCACGGAAACAGAGAACACTGCCGGAAACCAGAATGAACGAAACTTTATCGAGATCGTCCTTCGTTACGGTTGCCGCCTTTGCCGACGTTTTTTTCGCGGCGGTATCACTTTCTATATTTTTTGTTTTTGTCTTATAATTACGTTTCATTTCAAAACACCCTTTCGGTAACATCGTCATTCTTTGACTCGACTGAAATTGATAATGTTCAAGTCAACCGTCCTTGTCGACGGTGCGAAGTTTACCACCGACCGAAAATTTTTGCAATCGGAATTCATTCTTGTTTCATATCGGATTTACCCGGATTTTATGGCAAATTGTTTTCAGATTCGGATTTTTATTGCCTCCGCATGCGCGCCAAGTCCTTCAGCTTCCGCAAGTCTTATTATATCTCCGGCCGAATTTTTTAAATCATCCTTTGTGTAAGAAATCAAACCGGTTCTCTTCAAGAAAGTTTCGACGTTCAAGACGGAATAAAATCTTGCCGTGCCGCCCGTCGGCAAAACATGATTCGACCCGGCAAAATAATCTCCCAAAGGCTCCGGCGAATACGCACCCAAAAATATTGCGCCGGCATTTTTTATTTTCGGCAGGAAATTGAAAGGTTCTTTTACCAAAAGTTCCATGTGTTCCGGTGCCGAAATATTTGCAAAATCAACCGCCTCATCAATATCTTTCGCAACAATTATCAAGCCGTTTCTCTCGATTGACGCGCCGGCAATTTCTTTCCTGGACAAATTTTCAAGGCGAATTTTTACGCGCCGGAAAACTTTTTCGGCAAGATTTTCGTCGGTCGTTATGACAATGCTGCAGGCAAGGGGATCATGTTCCGCCTGACCCAGCATATCTGCGGCAACAAATTCCGGATCGGCACTTTCATCGGCAAGAATCAAAATTTCGCTGGGACCGGCAAGCATATCAATATCACAATGCCCGTAAACTTCTTTTTTTGCAAGAGTCACAAAAATATTTCCGGGACCGGTAATTTTATTCACACGCGGCACCGTTTCCGTGCCGAAAGCCATAGCCGAAATTGCCTGCGCGCCGCCGATTTTAAAGATTTTATCGACACCGGCGATTTTCGCCGCAATCAAGACGTAAGGATTTATTTGCCCGTTTTTGGGCGGAACACACATGACAATTTCACCGACACCCGCAACTTTCGCCGGAATGCAATTCATCAGCACGCTGGACGGATAAGCCGCCGTCCCGCCCGGAACGTAAATCCCGACGCGCTCCAAAGGAATTATCGACTGCCCCAAAATGGAATTTTTGTTCCGGTAAGTTATCCAAGATTTCGGAAGTTGTTCAATGTGATACGACCGGATATTTTCGGCGGCGCGTTTGAGCGAATCGACAATTTTTTTGTCTGCCGCAATTTCGGCGGCTTGAAATTCTTTTTCGGTCACCTGAAAATCTTTCGGCGAAATTTCAACGCCGTCAATTTTTTTCGTGTAATCGACAACGGCCTTGTCGCCGGATTTGCGGACATCGCCGACAATTTTCCGGACAATTTCCGCCGCCGTCAAATCCTCTCCGAAAATTTTTTTGTTTGCCTCGCGAATTTTGGGCGACAATTCGACTTCATCAAATGCTTTTTTTGTAAGAAGTTTTTCAATTTCGTTTTTCCCGACTTCAAAACTTTTGACAATTTTCATTAAAAAAATTCCCTCCCGCAAATTTCTTTTTCAATATAAGCCGGTATTCAAAAATTTTCAATCAATGAGCCTTCCGCTTACTTTTAACTTCCGGTACTCTTTGCCGGACTTATACAATACCGGAGCCTTGCGAGGGAGTACCGCCTCAAAACGGTTCAAAGACCGTTGGTCAAAATACACCTTTTTAACGTGGCAGTCCTCCGCGATGCGATTCTTAATCGGCAACCGCCGACCGATTGAATTGTAATTGTTATCGATACCAATGTCAATTATTTGTGCCTTATATCACCCGATTGAAATCGGGAGTTTTACGGCATATTTTAAATAAAAATTTTTCCCGGATATTTTTGTAAATCTTTCCGGGCAGGAATTATCAGAAAGCGGCGTAATACCCCCTGCTTTAGCTGTGGGGATATAAGCCGCCATTTTTTTCTTGAATTACAAAAAAACTTCCGGTATCATATCAAAAAAACATCGCAAAAGAGGTGAGAAAAATGGAATATACCAAAGGCTACAAATTTCGGTTGTATCCGAACAAAACTCAGAAAAAATTACTGAATAAAATTCTCGGCTGTTGTCGGTTTGTGTATAATCGTTTTCTCAC
>CAJOPK010000212.1 GCA_905236255.1 uncultured Selenomonadaceae bacterium
GGCGGATCAATCAAAGAAGTTGTCGGCAGCCGAAAAGTTGTAAGGCGGAAGGGTGGAAAGTTTTAAGATGAAAAAATTTTTTCTTATCTTTGCCGTGATATTTTGCACGGCGGGAAATTGTTCGGCAGAAAATTTGATTTTTGTCGATTCGATGGATTCAACCGGATATTTTTACGATTCCGAAACGGTCAAGATTGAAAGTCCGTCCGTTTTGAGTGTCCGGCTTGCCGTGATAAAAGCGGACATGAATCAAATGTACGTTTACAATGTTACGATAGATCATCAAAATAAAACCTACACGATAAACTCCTCAAAAATTTTGGCGTATGATACGCGAGCCGAAATTGAATCAAACAACAAAAAACGCGCGCCGCGTCCCTATTCAAACAAGTCCGAAATGAATGCAACGGTCAAATACATTTTGAACGGCGAATAGAACATTCTTCCTCCTCACGGGACGAATGTTGTAAATTTTTAATTGACAAACGGGAAAAATTATTGCATAATCTTCCCTGCTTGGTAATCAATGCGTCCGTAGCTCAGTTGGATAGAGCAACAGCCTTCTAAGCTGTGGGTCGTGCGTTCGAGTCGCACCGGACGCACCAATCATTTTGAAAAAGACGAACTCCGAAATCGGGAGTTTTTTTGTTTCCCGAACTCCGGGTTAATCTTCAAAAGGAACCGGATTCATCAAAAGTTTCGGATTGTTGTCGGTTATCCAGCCGAGTGACCATTCATTTTCCACAAGCAGAACCGGATTTTCGTTTCGATCGAATACAAACATCCCGCGATCCGCTCCGCGCAGGGAAGTAGGAGTGACTTTTGTGCCGTCCTCAAATTTCAACCAGCGCGCAACTTCAAATCCGAGCATCGTCAAAATTATGTCAACGCCGTATTCCGATTTCAGACGATATTGCAAAACTTCAAATTGCAAAGTTCCGACGGTTCCGACGATATAAGATTCCGTACCCGCGCCGACTTGATTGAAAAGTTGAATTGCGCCTTCCTGCGTCAACTGTTCGATACCTTTTGCAAATTGTTTTCTCTTCATTGTGTCCTTCGGCTGAACGCGAGCAAATTTTTCCGGCGGGAAAATGGGGAAGTCCTCAAATTTAAATTTATGCGCAGGATCCGTCAAAGTGTCGCCGATACCGAAAATTCCCGGATCAAAAAGTCCCACAATGTCACCCGGAAAAGCCTCCTCAATAATTTGTCTTTCCTGCGCGAGAAATTGTTGAGGTTGCGAAAGTTTGATAATTTTGTCACTTGCCGCGTGCCAAACATTCATATTCCGCTCAAACTTCCCGGAGCAGATTCGTATAAAAGCAAGTCGATCTCTGTGCGCCGGATTCATATTCGCCTGAATTTTAAAGACGAAAGCGGAAAATTTTTCGTCCTCCGGTTCGATTATGCCGTCCGAAGAAATATGAGGAGCCGGCGGCGGAGCAAGTCGCAAATACTCCTCCAAAAAATTTTGAACGCCGAAATTTGTCCCGGCGGATCCGAAAAATGTCGGAGTCAATTCACCGGCATCAACCTTTTCTTTGTCAAAATTCTCTCCTGCCTCGTCCAAAAGCATCAGGTCATCTTGCAAAGCATCAAAATTTTCTTTACCGATTCTTTTTATTACTTCCGGGTCGTCCGGCTCAAAAATTTCCGAAACCCTTTCAACCTGCCCGTGAGTTGTATCTTCCGCAAAAAGTTCGATTTTGTTTTTGCGGCGATCGAAAACTCCCAAATACTTGCCGTCAATCCCGACGGGCCAATTCATGGGATATGAACGGATTCCGAGAACGTCCTCAAGTTCGTCGGTCAAATCAAGCGGAGCCTTTCCGTAACGATCCAATTTGTTTATAAAAGTAAAAATCGGTATACGGCGGGAGCGACAAACTTTGAAAAGTTTTTTCGTCTGTGCCTCAACGCCCTTTGCCGCATCAATAATCATTACCGCGCTGTCAACCGCCATCAAAGTCCGGTAAGTGTCCTCCGAAAAATCTTGGTGACCCGGCGTGTCCAAAATGTTTATGCGACAGCCGGCGTAATCGAATTGCAAAACGGAACTGGTTACGGAAATTCCGCGCTGTTTCTCGATCTCCATCCAATCGGAAACGGCATGTCTTTGAGTTTTGCGCGATTTTATGGATCCGGCAAGGTGAATTGCACCGCCGTACAAAAGCAATTTTTCGGTCAAAGTGGTTTTCCCGGCATCCGGGTGTGAAATTATGGCGAAAGTCCGCCGTTTTTTTATTTCATCAAACAAAAAAAATCTCCCCTTAAATTTTTTATTTTCGATTTATTTTTTCCGGCAATACCGCAATTTTCCTGCAAAAAATTTCACTCCGAACGGAGAGAAAATTTATCGGCAGTGTTCGCTTTGTTAAAAATTGCAAACCGTTTTTTGACAACCGAAACATTGACAATATTTGAATGTTGTTTTAAACTTGCCGCGAAATTCTTTCCGGAAAGGAGGCGGGTTTGTGACGGTCAAATTTGAAAAGAGAGTGCATTTTTACGAAACCGACGAAATGGGAGTCGTTCATCACTCAAATTATATTCGTTGGTTTGAAATCGGGCGCGTGGAATTTTTGCGGGCTGTCGGAATAACTTTGAAGGATTTGATGGCGGACGGGATTTTGTTTCCGCTTACCGAAGTCAATGCAAAATTTTTGAATCCTTCCGATTTTGACGACGTTTTGGAGATAAAGACGACGGCAACCGAATTGACGAAAGTAAAAATGGCTTTCGACTACGAAATTTCCCGGAAAAGCGACGGCAAAATTTTGGTGACGGGTCACAGTCAAAACGTTTTTACCAATGCCGATACCGGAAAAATTTCACGTCTGCCGGATAAGTATTATTCAAAACTTGAGTCCGCAAAAAAAAATTTGCAGGAATAATTTGATGAATTGAAGAATTGGCGCAGGTCAATTTTGAGATTGATAAAAAATTTTTTTTTGAAATGAACTTTCAAAAGGAGTGTTTCACTTATGAACAAAAAAGCCGAAGATTTTAAAGCCTATCTTGACGAGAAAGATATTAAAGTTTTTGAAATCGAAGAAGTCAATGACGAGCAGGAAACGGCCGTTTTCCGTTCCCACATTATGGTTTCGGGACAGCAACTTCCGACGGTTGTCATTTTTGATAAAAGCATTTTCACGGTCATTCGCGTTCAGGTTTCCCCGCAGGCGTTGGTCGAGGATAATCAGGTTGAACTTTTGAACCTCATCAACGAAGAAAACTTCAAATACAAGCCCTTCAAACTCTATTTCAATCCGAGCGGGAACTTGTTCCTTGACCTTTGCCTTACCGCCGAAAACAACGAAATTTCCGGCGACACGGTTTATCTCATGTTCAACATCATCATCAACTATTTGAACGAAAATTATCGCGATATGATGAAAGCCATTTGGGGAGCAAATTCCGAACAGGAAAAGTAAAATTTTTTTCCCGGAGATAAAAAGAGTTCGTGCCGAAAAAAATTGTCGATGCGAACTTTTTTCTTTTATCCGAAAAAATTCTTTTGAATGGAGCATAAATTTAAAAAATGACTGTTACCGAAATTTTTAAAAATCCGATTTTCCCGGCACCGATGGCGGGCGTTACAGATTCCGCCTTCCGCAGAATTGTCCGGGAACTTTTGCCGAAAGACGGAAAAAATTTGCTGATGTTTTCGGAAATGGTAAGTTCAAACGGAATACATTATCGAAACGAAAATACTTTGGATATGTTGGAAACTTTCACGGAAGAAAAACCGATTTCCGTTCAAATTTTCGGAAACGATCCGGAAGTTTGCGCGGAGGCGGCAAAATTTGTCGAAGATACCGGAAATGCTGCGGCAATCGATTTTAATTGCGGTTGTCCGGCTCCCAAAATCGTAAAAAACGGCGACGGATCGGCACTCATGAAAAATCCGGAACTCTTGAAAAAAATTTTGCCGGCAATTCGTAAAGCCACAACTTTGCCGTTCAGTTTAAAAATTCGTCTGGGTTTTGATGAAGAAAATTTGAACGCCGTCGAAATTGCAAAAATTGCGGAGGATTCCGGCGCGGATTTTATTGCGGTTCACGGGCGGACACGTCAACAATATTATTCCGGGTCGGCAAATTGGAATGAAATCGCAAAAGTCAAGGCGGCGGTAAAAATTCCGGTCATCGCAAACGGAGATGTTTGCGATTTTGATTCGCTTGACGAAATTCTAAAAATTACCGGTGCCGACGGGGTAATGGTCGGCAGGGCGATTCGCGGAAATCCCGGACTTGTCGGAAGACTTCTGCACTATTTCAAAACCGGCGAAAAACTTCCCCCGCCCGCTTTGGACGAAAAAATAAACACAATGCGCCGGCACCTTGAATATCTGATTGATTTAAAGGGAGAAAATACCGGCATCCGGGAAATGAGAAAACATGCGGCTTGGTACACAAAGGGAATGAGAGGCGGAGCGGAACTCCGCAATTCTTTCAACCGCGCCGAAACCGCCGAAGATTTTATCGAAATTACGGAAAGATTTTTTTCGTCAACCCAAACTCAAGCCCGGAACGGCATTTAAAGTATTCGGCGCAAAATTTCCGGTCAAAGATTGATAATAACCCCGACAGGCAATCATTGCGGCATTGTCCGTGCAGAGAATTTTGCTCGGGTAAAAAAATTCAAAGCCGCGACTTTCCGAACCTTCACGCATTTCCTTTTCAAGTGAAGAATTTGCCGCAACTCCTCCGGCAAGCACAATTTTTTTCAAGCCGAATTTTTCCGCCGAATCGAAAGTCTTTTCAATCAAAGAATCAATCACGGTTTTTTGGAAACTTGCGGCAACGTCGGCATTGTTTATCTCTTCACCCTTCATTTTCGCCGTGTTCAGCCAATTTAAAACGGCAGATTTCAATCCGCTGAAACTGAAATCGAAATCCGAAACTTTCGGACGCGGAAATTCCAGCGCGTCCGGGTTTCCGGTTTTTGCGAGTTTGTCAATTTCCGGCCCGCCCGGATAAGGCAGACCCATTACACGGGCAATTTTGTCGAATGCCTCACCCGCAGCATCGTCACGGGTCTGCCCCAAAAGTTCAAAATTATTGTAATCCGTCATTTTTATCAGCGCGGTATGACCTCCGGAAACCACCAACGCCAAAAAAGGCGGCTCCAATTCCGGCGTGCTCAAAAAATTTGCGAAAATGTGACCTTCCAAATGATTGACCGCGATAAGCGGAATTTTCAGCGCGTAAGCCAAAGATTTTGCCGCCGAAACTCCCACAAGCAACGCTCCCACAAGTCCCGGCCCGTAAGTTACCGCAATTTGATTTATTTCTCCCGGAGTTATCCCGGCTTTTTTTATTGCCTCGTCAATTACCGGCATTATGTTCACTATATGCCGGCGGGAGGCAATTTCCGGAACAACCCCGCCGAATTTTTGATGCAGGGGTATTTGCGTTGAAATTACGTTTGACAAAATTTCACGACCGCCGCGCAAAACTGCCGCCGCCGTTTCATCACAACTTGTTTCTATTCCCAAAGTCAAAATTTCTTTCTCCAAAAGAATTTCCCCCGTTTTCAAAAATTCATTGTTTATCCTTAACTTTCGCCCAAGAATCCTTCAAACCGACAATACGATTGAACACCAATTTTTCCGGAGTCGTGTCGTAATCGACGACAAAATATCCCAAGCGCAAAAATTGATAATGGGTGCCGGCTCCC
>CAJOPK010000213.1 GCA_905236255.1 uncultured Selenomonadaceae bacterium
ACGGGTACCGGTGACGCAATTTTCGCCCGCCGTGACCGTGAGCAAATTTGAAAAATCGACGGCTTCCGATGACTTAATTTCCGAAAGTTTAATTCCGCGCTCTTTTGCAAGCAAGCCGGCATTTACAAGATTTACATGTTCCGTCGCATCAGCCAAAACGCCTTTCAAAACCGAAGTTGAAATCAAAGACGTGTCCTTATTTGCAATTTTTCCGCCGACTTTGACTTCCAATTTTGAAATCGGATTTTTTTCAAGCGCGGTGACAATTCTGCCGATTCTTTCCGCCAAATCGAGATAGGGCGCAAGTTCCTGCAAAACGTGCGCCGGAATGTGCGGCATATTTACGGCATTTGCAACCGGATTGCCGGTCAATGCGTCTTTAATTCCCGCCGCAACGTCAACCGAAACTCCGATCTGTGCTTCGACCGTTGACGCGCCGAGATGAGGAGTCAAAATCAGATTCGGAATACCGAAAAACGGCGAATTTTCGTCAAGCGGTTCGGTCGTGTAAACGTCAATCGCCGCACCGGCAATAATTTTTTCGTTAAGCGCGGTTGCCAAATCCGCCTCATTTATAATTCCGCCGCGCGCACAATTTATAAGGCGCGTCGTCGGTTTCATTTTTTTCATTTGTTCGAGAGAAATCATATCCTTTGTTTTGTTTGTCAAAGGCATATGAACCGTAATGAAGTCGGAAATTTTTACAAGGTCGTCGAGTTCGCAAAGTTTTACTCCCAAATCTTTTGCGCGCTCTTCACTGACGAACGGATCATAGGCAACGACTTTCATTTCAAAAGCCTGCGCACGTTTTGCAACACCCGCGCCGATTCTTCCCAATCCGATAACGCCCAAAGTTTTTTCGCGAAGTTGAACGCCGGTAAACTTTTTGCGATCCCATTTCTTTTGGTGCATTGATTCGTTTGCCTGCGGAATGTTTCTGCTGACGGCAAGCATCATGGCAAAAGTATGTTCGGTTGCGGCGATTGTATTTCCGTCGGGCGAATTTATTACGATAATTCCCCTTTCGGTTGCGCCGGGAACGTCGATATTGTCAACGCCCACGCCCGCACGTCCGATAATTTTCAAATTTTTTGCGCGATCGAGGACATCGGCGGTAACTTTTGATGCGGAACGAACAATAAGCGCGTCATAATTCGGAATAATCTCCAAAAGCTCTTCGTGAGAAATTTTGTCGCGAATATCAACATCAAAATCTTTTTTCAGAAGTTCCGTGCCTTCCGGAGCAATACCGTCTGCGGCGAGAATCTTAAACATTGAAAAATTCCTCCAATACAATCTAAAATCTCAAATAAGTTTTCAATTTTACAAAATCTATGTCTGCGGAAGCCTCCGGGTGCTTTTTAAAGTAATGTTGCAAGTCCTCTTCCGCTTCGACAAAATTCTTCAAACGTCCGGCGGAGGCATAACACTTCCGGGCAAAACGCGGATTTGAATTCGGATCGTTGACCGTCAAATTTGCGCCCGAAACGTCCGGCTGTTTGCCGCGATTGGCAATAAAATTCAAATGCAATTCTATTTGAGGTTCATCCTCACCGCTTGTATAGTAAACTCCGACGTTTTTATCTTTGTAAGGATTGGTGATTGTGAAAAGCACGTCCATGAGCATTGAGAGATCCATTTTTTTCGGATTGAACTCAATCATAATGCCCGGAAAATTTTCAACTTTACCGGTATCCGAATCGACACACATACAGCGGTGAACAATTTCGGAATTTATGTAGCCGGCAACGACTTTTACAACGCCCGGAACTCCTTCAAAGACTTCCTGCAATTCCCGAAAATCTCCGCCGCTGAAATAAATTTTTTTGGTATACATTTTTCAAAATCCTCCGTTCGGGAATTTTTAACAGTTCGTTTGAAAAGGTCAGGTCCTTTTTGGCTGATAAAAATCTCCGGCGGTATGTCCGTCCAATGCCGCCCGTTTTTCTCCGTTTGTTTCTTCTTTGAATAAGTACGCCGTTGCATCAATTTTTTTCTCTTCACCGTTTATATAAGCGGAACCGGTCGGCGGTGCAAGTTTATCGACATCACGAATGTAATCCGAGAGATTTGAAAGTCCTGCGGGATATTGCCCATGCTCCATATAATAAATTGAAATTGCGGTATCTATTGTTGAGAGGTCGGATTGAATTTTTGCGGTGTTGGCTTTTGTGGTTATCGAAGTAAAGCGCGGTACCGCAACGGTCGCCAAAATTCCTATTACCACGACCATCAAAATTACTTCCAAAGTTGCGAACCCCTTTTGATTCATTGAAATTCCCGTCCCCCTCAAAAATTTTTAACGCAAGTATTCCCGCAATCGGTCAATTTTCCTGCAAAAAAATTAAACCTTTACAAAAACCCTGCCGACACGGAGTATCGGCAGGGTTAAAGTTTTGTGACAAATTCCGTTCGTGTTTTTCGGATAAAACAGCCGCATTGCGGCAAACTCATATCTTATGATTTTTGAGGGAGCCGACATGCGAAATCAATTGCCTCTTTTGGTTGCATTATAAGCCGGAAAAAAATTGGGGCAAGCAAAGATTTTTACAACCGGTCGGCAAAAGTTTGACCGGAAAATAATTTTCCTTTATAATACCCGCAACGCTGCAATCCCAAAATTTAAATGTTTTTGGGGGAATCGACTTACCGGGTCATATTGATTGAAAATGTAGCGAAAACGCCGGTAAATGCAAACATTGAAAGAATTTTTGGAGAGTGAAAAGATTTTGAAGTTTGAAAATCGCATACAAATTTTTGACGGCGCAATGGGTACAATGTTGCAAGCCGGCGGACTTAAACCCGGTGCCTGTCCGGAACTTATGAATATTGAAATGCCGGAAGTCGTCGAAAAAATTCATCGCGAATACATAAATGCCGGCGCGACAATCATAGAAACGAACACTTTCGGCGCGGGAAGTCTTAAATTGGAACATTACGGGCTTGGCGATAAAGTACGGGAGTTGAATTTTGCCGCCGTACAAATTGCCAAAAAAGCTGCCGGAAATTTTGTAAAAGTTGCCGGATCAATGGGACCGACCGGAAAATTTATCGTGCCGCTCGGAGATTTGGATTTTGATTCGGCTTACAAAAATTTTTACGAACAGTCAAAAGCACTTGCCGAAGCCGGTGCGGATTTTTTGATTATCGAAACCTGCATTGACATTCAGGAAATGAGAGCGGCTTTAATCGCCGCGCATGATGCCTGCAATTTACCGGTTATCTGTCAACTTTCCTACACGGAGGACGGCAGAACGGTTACCGGGACGGATCCGAAAACTGCCGCCGTTATTCTGGAAAGTATGGGAGCGGATATTATCGGCGTTAATTGTTCTTTGGGACCGGAACAACTTTTGCCGGTCGTAAAGATTTTGGCTGAAAATTGTCGCGTACCGATAAGCGTTCAGCCAAATGCCGGCATGCCTTATCTTGAAAACGGGATTACAAAATTTCCGATGGACGCAAAAACTTTCGGAAGTTGGGGCGTTAAACTTGTCGAAGCCGGAGCAACTTTTTTGGGCGGCTGTTGCGGGACAACTCCGGAACATATCCGGGAACTTTCAAACGCCGTCAAAAATTGTGAAATCCCGGCAAGAAAATTTCCGCAGAAAAAATTGATTCTTGCAAGCCGGAGCAAGACGGTTGAAATTGATAAGGATTTGCCGACGGTTTTAATCGGCGAAAGAATCAATCCCACCGGCAGAAAAAAACTTGCCGCAGAAATTCGGGAAGGCTCTCTTTTGACGGTGAAAAAAGATGCATTGAATCAGGTTAAAGCAGGCGCGAAAATTCTTGACGTGAATATGGGAGTCGGCGGAATAGATCAAGCCGAAATGATGGCGCGAGCCGTCCGGGAAATTTCTCAAATTACCGACGCGCCGATTTCAATCGATACCGGCGACGAAAAAGCACTTGAAGCGGGACTTCGTGCTTATCCCGGACGTGCCTTGATAAATTCGGTAAGTTTTGAGCCGGACAGAATTGAAAAATTTTTGCCGCTTGCAAAAAAGTACGGCGCGGCAATTCTGATACTTCCGCTGACAGAAAAAGGTGTTCCGAAAACCGGCGAAGAAAGAGTCGAAGTTGCGGAAAAAGTTATTTCCGCCGCAAAAAATTCGGGACTTGACGACGGGGATTTTTTGCTTGACGCGCTTGTAATGACAATTTCAGCCGATGCGACGGCTTGCAGGGAAGTTTTGAAAACTTTGAAACTTTATCGCGAAAAATTCGGTTATCCTTCGACAATGGGACTGAGCAATATTTCTTTCGGTCTGCCGAATCGTCCGCTGATTAACTCGACTTTTTTTGCGATGTGCCTTGCCGCCGGACTTGACGCGCCGATTATGAATCCTTACGATGAATTTATGCAAAATTCTTTGAAGGCTTCAGCCGCGCTTTTGGGGGAAGATCCGAACGGTTTAAATTTCAGCAAACTCGGACAAATGACCGGAACTTTGACTTTTAACACCGGCGAAAAAAAATCCGAAATTGAAAATAAAGATACGATTTCCGCAATAAAATCGGCTGTTATCGAAGGAACGAAAGACGAAATTGCCGATCTTGTGGAAAGGGCTTTGAAGGAAGGAAACTCTTCAAACGAAATTACTTCCGAAATGACCGACGCTATGAATATGTTGGGGGAAGATTTCGGCGCGGGAAAAGTTTTTCTGCCGCAGGTTATGCTTTCCGCCGAAACGATGAAAATTGCTTTTGACAAGTTGAAGGAAATTTTGCCGGCGGAAAATTCAAAGACCGACGGGACTTTTGTAATTGCGACGGTAAAAGGTGACGTTCACGATCTGGGCAAAAATATTGTCGGCGCGCTTATTGCAAACAGCGGCTTTAAATTGATAGACTTGGGCAAAGATGTCGATTCCGAAAAAATTGTCCGTGCCGCGCTCGAAAACGATGCCGACATTGTCGGACTTTGTGCATTGATGACCACCACAATGACAAGAATTGATGAAGTAATCAAAGACTTGAAAACGGCGGGAAGTCGTGCCAAAATTATGGTCGGCGGCGCGGCTTTGACGCAAGAGTATTCCGATTCGGCAGGCGCGGACGCTTATGCAAAAGATGCCGTCCGAGCGGTAAAACTTGCAAAGAAAATGATTGCGGGGGAACTTTGATGAAAAAGTTTTTTGCGACATTTTTATTGACGGCGATTTTGATTTTTTCGACGGCGGATTGTTTTGCGTTTTTGCCGAAAATAAATTATCAGGCTTACGTTCAAAATGAAGGCTGGTTAAAATCGGTTGAAAACGGCGGTGTTGCCGGGACTACCGGAAGGGCTTTGAGGCTTGAGGCGATATTGATAAACTTAAACGATCTCGGCAAAAGTATGATTCAATACAGCGCGCATGTCCAAAATATCGGCTGGCAAAAATGGCAAAATTCCGGCGGAGTTGCCGGTACCGTCGAAAAAAATTTGCGAATGGAAGCGATAAAAATAAAACTTGTCAAGCCTTATGACGAAAAATATGATATATATTACAGGGCGCACGTTCAGAAAGGCGGCTGGCTCGGTCTTGCCAAAAACGGGGAACCTGCCGGAACTGCCGGCGCGTCCGTGAGAATGGAGGCGTTGCAAATTTTTCTCGTACCGAAAGGTTCAAAAGTTGAGAATAACAACGGCAAAAGACCGTTCTATCAAAAAACGGTTTCGGCTCCGAAAGTTTGAAAAAATTCCGAAGGGGGAATTTCATTGGGCAG
>CAJOPK010000214.1 GCA_905236255.1 uncultured Selenomonadaceae bacterium
GGCTTTTCGTCAACTTTTTTGTCGTCGGAATTTGATTCCGGCTTTTCGTCAACTTTTTTGTCGTCGGAATTTGATTCCGGCTTTTCGTCAACTTTTTTTTCGTCGGAATTTGATTCCGGCTTTTTGTCGTTGACTTTTTTTAAATCTTCCGGTTTGGATTTTTCGGAGCTCATTCTTCTTCTTCATCCATGATCTTGTTGTAAGCGTCTTGCACGGCTTCATATTCTTCATCGGTCGGCTCGATATATTCTTCTTCGCCGTCCTCGTTTATTACGATTTTTGCAACGATAACGTTTTCGTCGTCCCCGCAGCAATCGCAACCTTCGTCGTGCAGATGAACAATTTCGCCGTCCGCATCAACTTCAATCAAAAGCGCGTATTGTTCGTCACCGACGGGAATAACCATCTCTTCAAGATAATAATATTTGTTGCCTTCCTCGTCGGTCATTTCGATATAAAAATCTTCTTCAAAATTTTCCTCATCGTGATTATGTTTTTCTTTTGCCATTTTTCCATTCCTCCCGTGTAAAATTTTTCTGTAAGTTTACGGGTCAATTTTCTGCCAACGTTTCAATTTCCCTGCAAAATTTTATCAAATTTATGATTCGCCGGTTTCCGGGAAAATAAAAAGTCCATCCGGCAAGATGAACCCTTCAGATTTTTGTATTCCACATGATTAAAGCGTCCTCGTTGTTGTCAAGATAATATTTTTTCCGGCGACCGACGCTTTTAAATCCGAAACTTTCATACATATTGACGGCAACCGTATTGCTCGGTCTGACTTCCAAAGTCATGGCGGTTGCGCCGCGCAATTTTGCGACTTCGATAAGAGCGGTGAAAATTTTTTTGCCGATACCCGCGCCGCGAAAATCCGGATCAACGGCAACGTTCATGACCTGCGCCTCTTCAAAAGAAATCCAAATGCCGGCATAAGCTATAACTTTCCCTTCCGGATTTTCGACGACCAAATATTCCGCATTTTCATTTACCGCCTCTTCCCAAAACATTTTCCTGTTCCATGGAACGGGAAAACTCTTTTTTTCAATTTCGGCTACGGCATCGGCATCATCGGTTATCATTTTCCGTATAATCATTTCTGTCGAAGTTCCCATAAAACTTCAGCCTCCGACCGCCTTATGTAAAGCGGCTCCAAATTCATCACATTGTCGATCTTCCCCGCCGAAATTAAATCACGGGCGCAAAGCGCGACATTTGCGGCACGCGGCATTCTCAAATTTGCCGGCGCGATTTTTACGTTTTCCGGCAATTCGATTTTTATTTTCCCGGTCACATCGCCGCAAAGACAAACTTCATCTTCAATTTCTCCGGCAAGTCTTACAATTTCGTCAATCGGCAAAATTTCAATTTCGGAAATTTTTCGGCAATCTTTGAACTTTTGAAAGTAAGCGCGATTTTTTTGAGCGTCAAGCATGGGAATTGCAACAACACCCGCCGGAAAATTGTATGCAAGAGCCTGAAGTGTGGGAACGCCGATTATCTTTACATTCCACGCATAAGCCAAAGCCTTTGCCGTCGCAAGACCGATTCGCAAACCGGTAAAAGATCCGGGGCCGATACTTACGGCAACAACTTCGATTTTGTTTTCCGCTTCCGAAATTTCCAAAACTTTTTCGATTTGAGGCAAAAGAGTTTCGGAATGAGTAAGGCGAACTTCCCGCGACGATTCGACAAGAATTTTATCGTCAAAAACCGCCGCAACGCCCGCCGCCCGCGTCGCGGTTTCAATTCCAAGAATGTGCAAAATTATCGTCCTCTCGTGCAAATTTCAACTTTCGGTCCCGACAAATTCTTCAAGCTCGTCTATAAACTCTTCATGCTCTTCACCGACGCATGAAAAAGTTATTCGACGCATTTTTCCGGAATCTTTCATCCGCTCGATTTGAATTTTTACATAATCGTCCGGCAAAGCCTCCGGGAATTTTTCAGCCCATTCTATAAAAACTATGCCGTCCGGAAAATCCGTATACTCGTAAAAACCTATGTCTTCCAATTCTTCTTCCGTTTGCAAGCGGTAAAGATCGAAATGAACGATCGGGCAAAAGCCTTCGTAAATGTTCATCAAATTAAACGTGGGACTGGTAACTTCGCCCTGAACTCCCAGAGTCCGCGCCATGCTCTGAACAAAAAGCGTCTTGCCGGCACCCAAAGCTCCTTCCAGACAAATTACCGTACCTTCCCGCACGCGCTGTGCAACTTTTTCCGCCAATTTTACCGTCCCGTATGGGGACTGAGTTATGTGAGTAAACATTATCCGCCTTTCCTTTATGCAAAAATTTTCTTGTAATATACCATACTCCGAAAAAACTTTCCACATTTCGCGAAAAAATAACCGCCGCCGAATGTTAAAGTGAAATTTGAAGCCGGAAATCTCTTCCGGCAAAGTTTGTTTAAAAAAGGATGTATTTTATTTTAACGAAGCGAAATTCTCAAATATTCCTCAATTTTGTCATTTGTACTCATACCGCCGGTTTCTTTTCCTTTGCCTTTGCCGACAATTTTTATAACTCCTTCATAAATATCGGACTCAATGCTGCCGGGAATAAGATATTCCCAATTTTTGGGATCGTAAACTCTTTCTCTGACGGTATTTTGCGGCTTGCCGACGACTTCCAATTCGCACAAAAACTGAATTTGATTGTTTTTCGGACGAATATAATAATGCTCCATGTAATATTTTTTGTTGCTTAAAACTTTTACGTCAACGGGATCATATTGAATACCTTTTTCACGTGCAAAGGCAATTTCTTCATTTGAAGTTTCGGAAAGATAATTCGACAATTCCGAAGGCATTTCGTCGGTATCCGCATTTCGTTCGATCATCCTTATCCAAACATCTGCCATATATTCGCTTGAGGAGTAAGGAAGTTTTTTCCAGCTTACACTTTTTTGATCCAAATAATAATCGTAAGTGTCATCGACGGCAATTTTTACGAAACGTGCCTTTTGCTTTTTGAGTTTGGTTTCCTTTGTATTTTGGGCATCGTTGCCTCCGGTATTTCCCGATTTACGGGAAGTTACGGACGGCGAAGAAGGTTGTATCGGATTGTTGTCAATTCTTTGAATGTTGTCCTCCGGTTCCGGCTCGTTTCCGAAATTTTCAACGGAAGTATTTTCGTTTTCATTTTCAAAAGCGGTTGCATCGGAATCCGCAATCGGTGAAGGCGTTTGAATTTTGCCGTCCGAAATTTGTCCGAAATCGGAATTATTTACGGGAGTATTAACCGTTTCGACCGGATTGGAAGGCGCAGGTCGCCCGACGTTGGGATTGTTTAAATCAATATCATCAAAAACAAGTGAGTCGCCCAAATCCGGTTCAATTTCTTCGACATCATCTTCCGCACCTGAAGAAATATCGGAAACAATCGGCTCCGGTTCTTCCCCGACCGGTGCCGGAGTTTCGACAACCGGACTTTCAATTACCGGTGCCGGAGTTTCAACAACCGGACTTTCAATTACCGGTGCCGGAGTTTCGACAACCGGACTTTCAATTACCGGTGCCGGAGTTTCAACAA
>CAJOPK010000215.1 GCA_905236255.1 uncultured Selenomonadaceae bacterium
GCTTTGACTGCCATAAAATCAACTCCGTTATTTTACACCGACAGCACCGCAATTTTTTTTGCTTTCGTCCCGGCTGTTGTTCAATCCCAAACTTTTCAAAAGTTCCATATCGTCTTTAATCGTGGTGCCGGAAGTGGTCAACATATTTCCGGTTATCGAAGCGGAAGCACCTTTCAAAAATGCGGAAGCACCGTTGTCCGGCAGAAGTTTTCGCCCGGCGGCAAGTCTTATGTTTGCCGTCGGATTTATGTATCTGAAAATCGCAATCGTTCTCAAAATTTCTTCCGGAGCAAGCGGCGGACGATTTTCCAAAGCCGTACCCTTTACCGCCATCAAAGCATTTATCGGAATTGATTCTATCCCGAGTTCGGCAAGTTCAAAAGCCATGTCAATTCGATCTTGCCAAGTTTCGCCCATGCCGATAATTCCGCCGGAACATACGCAAAAACCTTCACTTTGTGCAATTTTTATCGTCCGGATTCTGTCGTCGTAAGTGTGGGAAGTACAAATTTCCGGGAAAAATCTGCGCGAAGTTTCAATATTATGATGATAACTTGTAACGCCGGTTGCGCGAAGTCTTTTAAATTGTTCCCGCGTCAAAATTCCGTGAGATGCACAAAGATCGATTTTCAATTTTTTATTCAGAAGTTCATAGGCGGCGAGTGCTTTTTCAAAATCTTCACCGCTCAAGGCTCTGCCGCTCGTCACAATCGAAAAGCGATTTACTCCGGCTTTTTCGTTTACGAGTGCGGCGGCAAGAATTTCGTTTGCCGGCAAAAATTCGTATTCGTCAACGCCGGTTTTGTGTTTTGCCGATTGCGCGCAATATTTGCAATTTTCTCCGCAACGTCCGCTTTTTCCGTTTATGATTGTGCAAAAATCTATGTGATTTCCGCAAAAGTGTTTTTGAATTTTTCCGGCGCCGTCTTGAAGTTCATCAAGCGGGGAAGTCAACAAAAATTTAATATCATCTGCGGCGTTCAATCTTTCGCCGGAAATAATTTTTTCCGCAATTTCCGCCGCAGTAAGATTTTCCGTTTCCATTTTCTTAAACCTCTTTTAACCGTCGTAAACTCCGCGCATTTCGTCGCGGACAATATTTCCGCCTTCCAATTCCACAACCCGCCGTTGCATTTGATCCACAATGTTTTTGTCGTGGGTTGCCATGACTATCGTGGTACCCGCCGCATTTATCCTCTGAAAAATATCCATGATGTCCCAGCCGGTTTCCGGATCAAGATTCCCGGTCGGCTCGTCGGCAATCACTATTCTCGGATCGTTGACAATCGCCCGCGCAATGGCAACCCGCTGCTGTTCGCCGCCGGAAAGTTGAGATGGAAAACTCTTGTATTTTTCGCGCAGACCGACAATGTCCAAAACATTGTTTACACTCCTCTGCATAATGCGACGCGGAGCCTCAATTACCTGCATGGCAAAGGCAACATTTTCGTAAACGGTTTTATCCTGCAAAAGTCTGTAATCCTGAAAAATTACTCCCAGACCGCGCCGGAGATAGGGAACGTCCTTTTTGCTCAAATGAACAACGTCCCGCCCGTCAACAGAAATTTCTCCGGAAGTGACAATTTCCTCGTGCATCAAAAGTTTCATCAAAGTGGATTTTCCGGAGCCGCTCGTCCCGACAATAAAGACAAATTCTCCGCGTTCAATATCCAGACTGACATTGTTTAAAGCAATTACGCCGTTTTGCTTGTAAACTTTCGTGACGTTTTTTACATGAATCAAAAAATTTCACCGCCTTCAATTCCGGTCGCCGTCAAAAATTATCTCACATTCAAACATTCGGAGCCAAGGATTTTTTATCGTGAAGTGATGCACAAAATCTTCTTTCGGGAAATTTTTCCTTGCAAACTCCCTCATCAAAAAATTGTTTCGACTTTCGGCAAAGGAAAGTTTATCGCCAAGTTGATAATAAATCGAGGGGTCTCCGAAATTTTTAAAAATTTCCTTGCCGACGATCGTGCGGACGTTTGCCTGATAAATCCAATCTTCCAAAAATCTGACCGTCAAAAGTTTATTTTTTTCGCTCTTTGACATTTTGCGCGCCGCAATTCCCGTACCGAGCGCAAATCCGGCGGAATTTGTCGCGGTATTCCAGCCGGAATAAGATTTAAGTTTGAAAAGCAACTTTTGATCTTTCAAAAAAATCATCAGCGCATTGTCCGAGCCGTTCGCAAAATTTATATCGGCAATTCCGACCGGATAACCTTCTTTGACGTAATGCTTGACCAATTTGGCAAAATTGTCGCTGCTGTTTGAAAGGTGCAAAATCGGCTTAAATTCTTCCGCCGAAGGATAGGGGTTGTGAGCATAGAAAGTTTCCCCGTGTTTGTCGGTATTGACCAGCAGGACAAAATCCGCCTTATCCGGATTTTCGATTTTTGAGCCGCCGGCAATTTTGATTGCGGCATCAATCGAATCGGAAATTTTTTCGTCGGAAAAAGCCGGCACGGTATTTCCGCCGACCCCCTCATTGTAAACAACGCAAACTTCCGGAATTTCGCCGGTTATTTCGTTTATTGCGCGATTTAAAAGCAGAATGTTAAATTCGTCAATGCCGGGAAGGGATTGAAATTTTGTTTCGGGCAAATTTATTTCGCCGGCATAAAAGAGAATTTCGCGATTTTCCCGGTGAGTTTGAGAGAGGGGAGCATTGTCGTCACGCCCCAAAATCATATAATCCGCAACACCGGATTTTGTGAAGTCCATGATTTTTTTTGTCGCGGCAAGATTTTTGAATCTGCGCTCAAACCAATCTTTCAAAATTTCCGGCGGAATTTTTTTTTCGAGAGTTCGGAAAGTTTTTTCTTCGCCGTTCGTCCACCCGGAAAATTCTTTTTTGTCGGCAAGTCGGGTGAAATTGAAAATATCCGCGCCGTATTGAACATAATATTCCGGTTCCTCAATATCGCCTTTTGTCCCCTGTTGAGGAGTCCTCATCAGCGAATCGAAAACATAAATTTTCAAACGCCGATTTTCATTCCGGATTTTCTCAAAATTTTCAAGCCGGGCATTTAAAACTTCTTCGGGAATTTCGTGTTTTCGCGAAGGAATAAGTCCGCCGTAAAGCAACGAATCTGCGGAAACAACCGCCGCTTTTGCCGCCGGCGCATTTTCTTTGAACCATTTCCAAAGTTCGTCCGAATTTCCCGGTCGAATTGCATTTCCCAACAAATCTTTCGGCGGCACAATCATTTCACAGCCCGTTGCCTCAATCACTTCAACCGTTTCCCGATAAGAAATCGGTCGGTCATCGTGCGGTATGAACAAAATTTTTTCCGCTTTTGCCGCCCCGGTTGTTGAGATTGACAAAAAAAATAAAAGTACAAGAACTGCCGATATTTTTCTCAAAAAAACAATCTCCCTTTAGGCGGTCGGCGGACGGTGTACCCGCCGGTACAAACCGTTGCCCGCCGACAACCGACCGTTATTTTTACAAAGTGCCGAAAATCCTGTCGCCGGCATCTCCCAAGCCCGGAACTATATAAGCGCGTTCGTTTAAACCTTCGTCAATCGCGGTCGTATAAATCTCCACGTCCGGATGTGCCGTCGCAACCGTTTCAATTCCGATCGGCGCGGCAAGCAGATTCATCAGGAAAATTTTTTTCGCGCCCTTTTCCTTGAGCATTTCCAGAGCCGCAACGCAACTGCCGCCCGTCGCAAGCATGGGATCGGTGACAATCAAAATTTTTTGGGGAAGATTCGGAGGCATCTTGCTGTAATATTCGACCGGCTTAAAAGTTTTTTCGTCGCGATAAAGTCCGATGTGACCGACCGACGCTTTCGGCAACATCTTCAAAACGCCGACACTCATTCCCAATCCGGCGCGCAGTATCGGAACAATCACAAAATTTTTTTCGTCAAGAATTTTCGCCGTGCATTTTTTTATCGGAGTTTCAATTTCAATTTCGCGAGTATCAAAATTTTTCGCAACTTCGCAAGTCATCAGCATTGAAATCTCTTCCAAATTTTCGCGAAAATCTTTTTCGGAAGTTTCTTTCATTCGCATTATCGTCAATTTGTGTTCAATAAGCGGATTTTTGATAAGGTGAACATTTTTAAAGTCTTTCATAAAAAATTCCTCCGCTCATCTGAAAAGCTGACTGACCGACCGGTGCGATTGAATGTGCATGACCGCATCGCCGATTGATTCCGCCATTGAAAGAACGACAATTTTTTCGGACTGTTTTTCGGGCGTGAGAGGAATGGTATCGGTGACAACCAATTTTTCGATTTCGGAATTGTTGATTTTTTCGACGGCATTTTTGCTCAAAACGGCATGAGAACAGGTAGCCCACACGCGCTTTGCTCCGAGCCGTTTCAAAGCCTTTGCGCCTTCGCAAAGACTGCCGGCGGTATCGACAATGTCGTCAATCATCAGCGCAATTTTGTCTTTGATGTCGCCGATGATGTTCATGACTTCCGCTTCACCCGGACGCGGACGACGTTTTTCGATAATGGCAATCGGAGCTTTCAAATAATCCGCCAAAGTTCTGGCGCGTGTAACTCCTCCCAGATCCGGAGAAACCACGACCAAATCATTTCCGAAATTTTGTTTCTCCAAATAGCTTGCCATAACGGGAGCCGCCGCCAAATGATCCACCGGAATATCAAAAAATCCCTGAATCTGCGCGGCATGCAAATCGACGGTGACGACGCGGGTCATACCCGCCGCAACCATCAAATTTGCGACAAGTTTTGCGGAAATCGGTTCACGTCCGCGAGTTTTGCGATCCTGACGAGCATAAGCGTAGTAGGGTACGACCGCAGTAATACTGTGCGCGGAAGCGCGTTTGCATGCATCCGCCATTATCAGCAAATCCATCAAATTGTCATTGACGGGCTGACAGGTCGGCTGAATAATGAAAATGTCCTTTCCGCGAATACTTTCGCTGATCATGACTTGACTTTCGCCGTTATTAAACCTTCCGACGAAAGTTTCACACAGCTCAACGCCGATATATTCGGCGATTTTCTTTGCCAGCCCGGGATTTGCATTCCCGGTCATGAGGCAGAGGTTGCCAGTATTGAGATTCTGATTCTTCATTGAATAATCTCTCCTCCGTTAAACATACGCCGTGAAGTACTCACGCCCCAAAGAGGTCGGAGTTTCCTGCTTCATCGACTGTCGCACAACAGCAAGTATTGCGTCTTACATAGTCTCCACAGGCGTAAGTTCCCGCCCTTCCGACGGTACATATAAGTTGCCGTGCCGAACCCGCGACACTTTTTGCAACAAAATGAGTTTATCAGAATAGATGTGACTTGTCAATTCGCGACTCATTCCCCCTTATGGAAGCGGGGGATTTCTCGCCGGTTTGGGATAAAAATTTTTCCGCCGTCGAAAAATCATTCCGTCAACCGTATTTACCGACCGATCCAAAGAATTATGTTTTTTTGGGGCAACCCGGTAATAAACCGGTACCGGCATAATAATAAATTTTCAATCATTTTTTAATATCTTTAATATTTTAAGCGACTATATTATCATCAACTTCCAAATCTGTTCATTCACGCCGTTTGTCGGGATCGTCACGGGCTGAAATAAACCTTAATCGTCGTACCGGCCTCAACAACATTATTTGCACCGACACTTTGCTCCACAGCAAAACCGGAGCCGTCGCTTTCAAATTTCAGACCGGCATTGTTTGCAATTCTTGCCGCCTCGCGAATACTCTTGCCGTAAAAATCCGGAACAACCACACTGCCTTGAGGAACTTCTTCCGGCGGCGGTGCAATTTGACGCACCGGCTCGGCAGTTTGCAGAGAACCGCCGGCATCACCTTCACCGACATCTTCAGCAATTTCTTCCTCATCTTCTCCGTAAGCCGCGCCGCTCGGTTCAATTCTCATATATCGCATTACCTGCGAAAAAATCCTGCCGGCAACCGGAGCGGCAATTTGTCCGCCGTAAAAATTTCCTCCGGACGGCTCGTCAATTATAACAAGCAAAGCAATTTGCGGATTTTCGACCGGTGCGAATCCGCAGAAAGACGCAATATATCTGCCTTCCGCATAACCCAAGCCGTCCTCGCGAATTTTCTGCGCGGTACCGGTTTTTCCGGCAACCCTGTAACCTTTCGCCGATGCTTTTTTGCCGCCGCCGGATGCAACAACCTGCTCCAAAAGTCCGACAAGAGTTTTGTCGATTGCGGAGTCAATCGTGCGGCGGACTTCTTCCGGATGAGTTTCGGAATAAGTCGTACCGTCGGCATTTTTAATCATTTTTACAATATGCGGCTTGAGTAAAATTCCGTCATTCGCAATGGCACTGATCGCGGTGATGAGTTGCAGGGGGGTTACGGCAATACTTTGACCGATTGCCATTGTCGCAATATCCGAATCTACCATGTCGTCGGGATTGTACAAAATTCCGACTTCCTCGCCCGGCAATTCAATCCCGGTAGCCTCGCCGAATCCGAAAAGCTTCGCGTAACCGTTCAATTTGTCCGCACCCAAATCCAGACCGACCAAAGCAAAACCGGTATTCAAAGATTGTTTTACAACGTCCGCAAAAGTGACCGTTCCGAAACTCGCGCCGTTCCAATTCTGAATACGCTTGCCGGAAACCGTCACATAACCCGGATCCACAAAAATTTGATTCGTTGAAACTATTCCTTCCTGAAGAGCCGCACCGGCAACAATCGCTTTAAAGGTTGAGCCCGGCTCGTAAATGTAAGAAACTGCCCGATTTCTCCAAGCGTCCTGATTGTAATCCCAAAAACGATTGGGATTGTAAGAAGGACGGCTTGCCATAGCCAAAATTTCACCCGTGTGCGGGTCCATCGCAACACAAGTTACGGATACCGGATCCGTTTCGGCAACGGCACGATCCATTTCCTGCTCAACTATAAACTGAATCGCGCTGTCGATTGTCAACTGAATGGTTTTGCATCGGTCGCCGTGATAAGCGTGTTTGGCAAAAATTGAATCCAAAATCGGGCGTTCCCGGCTGTCGGTATACAAAAATGTTTCAGTCACTTCGCCCTTTATGTATTTGTCAAGTGCCTGCTCTATTCCGTCAAGTCCTTTGTCGTCCGTCCCGACAAAACCCAGCAAATTTGCTGCAAGCACGTCATTGGGATAATATCTTTTTGCTTCATCGCGAAAACCCAGACAAACGGAATAACCTTTTTCGCGCATCAACGCACGGACGGCTTCATATTCCGACTGCTCCATTCTGCGCTTGACCCAAACAAAGCCGCCCCCGACGGCTATATCGTCCAAAATCTCCTGCTCGGTCTTTTCAATGAGAGGCGACAAATCCGCCGCAAGCTGAGCCGGATTTTCCACATGATTCGGATCGACGAAAAGGGATTTTGTCATGGTACTTACGGCAAGTTCCCGCCCGTTCCTGTCAATGATTGCACCGCGCGGAGATTGTATCGAATAATCCTGCCCTACCTGATTCCTCATTCTTTCGGCAAGTTCGCTGCCCTGAACAAGTTGCAGCCAGGCATAACGAAACATTACGAGAAGGAGAAAGCCCAAGATCAGGACAACCAGACGAATTATTCTTTTTTGTACCCGTTTCTTGTCGTTTTTCACAAATCAAACCCCGCTCGTTTTGCTTGCATTTTTGAGGAGAGCTTCCTTCAAACGTCCTTCTATTGCAATAAGTTCCTGTTCCGCCGCCGCACGTTTTTGACGACCTTCCTGCTGAATACGGACGGTTTCTTCAATCGTGGAAATCAAATCTTCGTTTACTTTCTTTACCGTGTCTATATCGACAACGCCGCGCTCGTTTTCCTTTGCCGTTTCAATGGTGTTTTGTTTGAGCATTTCGGCATTTCTGCGCAAAAGATCATTTGTCGCATCGCTTACCGCCCGTTGCATTTGCAAAGTTTCCTGCTGATGCGTCAAGCCCAGAGCAATTACCATTTGATTTTTCCAGAGCGGAATTGTGTGGTAAATTGCCGATTGAACGCGCTCTATCAAAACTTTGTCGTTGTTTTGAATAAGTCGAATTTGCGGAGCGGTCTGAATTGCCAAAGTCTTGCTGAGTTTGAGGTCGTGAATTTTTTTCTCGAATCTGTCGACACTTTGCTCAAAATCATTGACGACCTGAACGGCCATCGGATCATTTGATTGACTTGCCTGCGCCCGGAGTTTGGGCAAGGTTGTCATGCGCATTTCGTCAAGTTTTTCCTCACCGGCGCGAATGTAAAGTTGCAAATCTTTAAAGTAGTTGAGATTTTTTTCGTAAAGCGAATCAAACATCGCAATATCTTCCATCAGCTTGACTTTGGATTTTTCCAAGCCTGATTGAATACGTTCGACGTGTGTCGAAAGTTTTTCGTAACCGCCTTTGATATCCTCCGCTTTATCGACAAGGGAGCCGATAATCGGAATACTGCTGACGAAACTTTTTTTCTTGCTTACGTCAAAGCCCTTGACCTTTGAAACCAAATCGGTCAAAAGTTCCCCGACCTGCCCGGAATCTTTCGTGCGAACTTTGTTCAAAATGCTGTCCGAAAATTGAGCAATTTCCTTTTGAGCCGGCGCGCCGAAAGTCAAAGCCGTTGACGACTCCATCAAATTTATGTTGTCTTTGATTGATTTAACCTTCGACAATTCCGCCGGAGTCAAATTTTCAACCTGCTTTGTAACTTTTTCGATCTCCACCGTCGGCTCGACAACGGCAACATCCGTCGTTTCCGCAGAAGATGCTTTTTTCTGTGCCATAAGATCATCAAGATTTATATCAGCCATTTTTTTATCCTCCTCCGAAAGTTTTTTTCAAAAACAATTCATTTTTCAATTTTCTTTTTCTGCCAACCGTGAAATTTCCCTGCAAAAATTTCAAAACAAAAATTGTGCAAGACGGAAAGCATTTTTTTCGCCAAGTTTCAAGCCCCTGACGCAATAATGACAATATGCGACAACTTTTTATGTTCTTATTCAAATTTGGCAAAAAAATTCCTCTTTCAATGTTTTGATGATTTTTTTGCGGGATAAAATTGCCTGATATTTGCCGGTGAAAAAACTTTGTGCTATAATTCGCGAAAAAATTTTAAGGGAGGAATTTTTATGTTCGGTATAGGCGTTCCCGAATTGATTCTGATTTTGATTATAGGGCTTGTGGTGTTCGGACCCGGCAAACTTCCGGGAGTCGGCAAGGCTTTGGGGCAGAGTATAAAGGAATTTAAAGAGGCAAATTCTTCCGACGAAAAAACCGTTGACGTTACGGAGCAGAAAAAGCTCGACATAGAAAAGAAATGACCGCACAGGCAGACGAATTGAAACCGAATACGCCGGAAAATGAAAAGGAAAATCCGGACGAAGTTCCGGAAGATGACGACGGTACAATGTCATTGACCGCGCATTTGACGGAATTGCGCTCCCGCCTTATCAAAAGTTTGTTCGCAATAGTCGTCGGAAGTTTAATCGCATGGATTTTTCTGGACGGAATAACAAAATTTTTGACCGCGCCGGTCGGAAAACTTTATTATATGCAGCCGGGCGAAGCGTTTTTCACTTATCTGAAGATCGATATAACGGCGGGATTTTTGATAGCCTTGCCGGTAATCTTTTTTCATGTATGGCAATTTTTTTTGCCGGCACTTACACGGGCTGAACGCGCAATTTTGGGAGTGTTGGTGCCGATGTCGGTGATTTTGTTTTTTACGGGGCTTGCGTTTTCGTTTTTCCTTATTTTACCGACGGCGTTAAAATTTTTTATGGGATTCGGAACGGAAGACTTGCAGACTTTATTCTCATTCAAGAATTATTTCGACTTTGTAATAATGTTTGTCCTGCCTTTCGGATTTGTCTTTGAGTTGCCTTTGATAATAATCGTACTCGGAAAACTGGGAATTTTGACGAGCGAATTTTTGGGGAAATATCGGCGAATAGTGTTTTTCCTTTCGTTTGTAATCGGTGCGCTTGTCACAACTCCGGACGTAATAACTCAAATTGCGGTAGCAATACCGGTGATGTTTTTATATGAATTCGGCTATCTTGTCGTCAAATATGTTTTGAGGAAGTAGAAATTTTCATTCCCGCCGAATTTGCCGAAAAAATTTTTTTGAAAGGGTGAATTTTCCCGATGGAAACAACCGCATGGTCGATTTTGCCGCCGATTATAACAATCGTGCTGGCACTTCTGACCAAAGAAGTTTATATGTCGCTCATAATCGGAATTTTTTCCGGCGCACTTATTTTTACGGGCGGCAATTTTTTGGAATCCGTTGTCACAATGTTTGCGATTATGTCGGACAAGGTGGGCGGAAATGCAAACATTTTGATTTTCCTGGTAATTTTGGGAATTTTGGTTGCGGCGATAACCCGCTCCGGAGCTACCCGCGCTTACGGCGAATGGGCGCACGGCGTAATTTCCGGGAAAAAATCCGCAATGGGTTGTACGGCGGCTTTGGGTATGTTGATTTTTATTGACGATTATTTTAACTGTTTGACGGTCGGCACGGTCATGCGCCCGATTACCGACAAATTTAAAATTGCGCGCGCAAAATTGGCTTACATTATCGACGCGACCGCCGCGCCGATCTGTATAATTGCGCCGGTTTCAAGTTGGGCGGCTGCGGTCGGTTCGTCACTTCCGGAAGATTCGGAAATTGACGGCTTTGCACTTTTCCTGCAGACAATTCCTTTCAATCTTTACGCAATTTTGACTATGGCTTTCATGGTTTTCATAATTGTGAGCGGGCGCGATTTTGCGACGATGGGTAAAGCCGTCAAAGAGAGCAGTGAAAATTTTGTAATTCCGGACGAGTACAAAGACAACGTCAAGGAAGAAAATTCAAGTGCGGGAAACGGAAAAGTTATCGACTTGATTTTGCCGCTTGCGGTTTTGATTGCTGCCTGTATTTTCGGAATGTTGTATACCGGCGGCATAAATGAAGGAAAATCCGTTGCCGATGCCTTTGCGGATTGTGATGCTTCTCAAGGCTTGGTTATCGGTTCTTTTATGGCTTTTGTATTTACCGGACTTTTGTATTTGCCGCGCAAAGTTGTGACTTTTACAAGTTTTTGTGAATCTTTCGGTCAGGGATTTAAGGCGATGGCACCGGCGAATTTCATTCTTTGTCTTGCCTGGACACTTTCCGGAATTTGCAGCGACAAATATTTAAATCTCGGCGGATATGTCGGCGAAATTGTTCACAATCATGCAGATCTCGCGGTATTTTTGCCGGTCGTATTTTTCCTTGTTGCTATCGGATTGGCATTTGCAACCGGTACCAGCTGGGGAACTTTCGGAATTTTGATTCCCATTGCGGTTGCGGTAATTCAGCTTACTCCGGAATCTTATCAAATGCTTGTAATTTGTATTGCGGCGATTTTGTCCGGAGCGGTCGGAGGGGATCATGCCTCGCCGATTTCCGATACAACAATTCTTGCATCGGCGGGCGCGCAATGTCATCATTTGGAACACGTTTCGACGCAGGTGCCTTACGTTTTGACGGTTTCCGCCTGTTGCATTGTCGGTTATCTTGTTGACGGATTTACTCAAAACGGCTGGCTGGGACTTCTTGCGGGCGGTGCGTGTCTTGCCGGAGTAATGTGTTTTATTCGCGCAAAAGTTCCCGTTGTCGATAAATGATTGATTTGAAAAGAATACATGAGATTGTATAGTCACTAAAAATGATAAAAATATTGCAATTTGATTATTTATTTAATATAATCAAAAAGGTGTTTGTGCCGTTTAACACAGAA
>CAJOPK010000216.1 GCA_905236255.1 uncultured Selenomonadaceae bacterium
CCCAAGTGACCGCCCGCCTCTTTGCCTTCGACGACTATTGCGGATGCTCCGAGTTTTTCGGAAATTTTCGCAAGTTTTACGGAAGACACAATCGGCACTATCGGCGTTCCGGATTCTTTTCCCAGACCGAAAATATCACGCGAAAAGCCCGCGCCGGCAACAATCAAATCAATTCCGGCATCAATGGCGGTGTTTACTATTCCGGCGAAATCGCTTGCCGCAACCATTATATTTATTCCGATAACGCCGTCGGTGAGCGACCGCGCCAATTTTATTTCATAGCGTAATTCGTCGTGAGCCATGCCCGACGCCGCGATCAAGCCTATACCGCCTTCATTCGCGACCGCCGCCGCAAGTCTTGCCGTAGACAAACGAATTGCCATCCCGCCCTGCACGATTGGAATTTTCGCTGTTTTTTTCCCTATTTTAAGCTCCGGAAGTTTCATCGGCAATCCTCCAATCTCTCCGTCTTTAGAAAATCCCGCGAAGAACACTTCACGGGATTCACTCTTCAGACATTGCATTATTTTTTTTGTACGGAAGCCTTTCGGGCGACCCGACAGATGCCGAGCTTACGCCTCTTTCTTCTCCTCTACGTACTTAACAACATCCTCAACGGTTTTGATTTTCTCTGCTTTTTCGTCCGGAATTTCAATATTGAATTCCTCCTCAAAAGCCATAATCAATTCGACTATGTCAAGCGAATCCGCTCCCAAATCGTCAACAAAAGTTGAAGACATTTGAACTTCGTCCGCTTCGACTCCGAGCTGATCCACAACGATTTTTTTGACCTGATCGAATGTCGACATTACACGTCACCTCCTTTCAAAGCCGCAACGGTTACATGGCCATGCCGCCGTCAACGCGCAGAACCTGACCCGTAATGTAAGCTGCCCGATCGGATACCAGAAAGATCACGGCATTGGCAACATCTTCCGGTCTGCCAGGTCTTCCCGCAGGTATCTCTTGAATCATTGTTTCTTTGACTTTTTCGGGAAGTACGGCAGTCATGTCCGTTTCTATAAATCCCGGCGCAACGATATTGACGGTTACGCCGCGCGATGCAAGTTCTTTTGCCGCAGACTTTGAAAAGCCGATAATACCGGCTTTCGCCGCCGCATAATTCGCTTGCCCGGCGTTCCCGTTTAAAGCAACGACCGAGGACAAATTTACGATCCTGCCGGCGCGCTGTTTAATCATCATTCGCGTAACGGCTTTGGTACAGTTGAAAACGCCTTTCAAATTCGTGGAAATAACATCGTCGAAATCGGTTTCACTCATCTTCATGAGCAGACCGTCGCGAGTTATCCCGGCGTTGTTTACCAGAATGTCAATCTTGCCCCAAGCGTCGGTAACTTTCTTGACAAGTTCTTCCACGACCGCCGCGTCGGCAACGTTGCCTTGTATAAGCATCGCCTCGCCGCCCGCTGATTCAATCGCAGATTTAACTTCCTCCGCCTTGACTACATTGCCGGCAAAATTTATCGCAACTTTTGCACCTTCTTCGGCAAGTTTCAGAGCTATTGCTCTGCCTATGCCGCGAGATGCGCCCGTCACCAATGCAACTTTATCGGTTAAACTTTTTGCCATTTCTGCCTTCAGCCTCCCCGCGCAGAATATATCACAAACAAATTTTCTTGTCTACAGTTTTTAAGGTTCACAAAACGTCCGCAAATTTTCGGCACATTCATACAGCTTTTCACAAGTTAAAAATACGGATTGAGACTTATGTTGAAAACATTAACCTTCAAATCAATGTCACCCGGTACCGAAAACGAATCTTTGTAAATCCTCTTGCCGGTCGTACTCATTGTTTCAAAGTTTCAAGCGTCTTTTCAAAACTTTCAAGATTTTCGACATTCAAACTTTTAATTTGCTTGTCAATACGACGATTAAAGCCGCACAAGGTTTTTCCGGGTCCGCATTCCACAAAAGTATCCGCGCCGAAATCGGTCATCGATTTTACGCAGTCTATCCACTTGACCGGGTGATCCGCTTGCGAAATCAAATTTGCTTTAATTTCCGCGCCGGAAGTTTCAAGTTTGCCGGTGAAATTTGCCGCAATCGGAAAAGCCGCGTCGCGAATTTCTACCTTGTCAAGTTCCGCCGCAAGTTTTTTTGCAGCCGGAGCCATCAGCGTGCTGTGGAAAGGTGCGCTGACCGGCAAAATTACCGCTTTTTTTGCACCGGCATTTTTCAAAGTTTCGACGGCAGACTCAACTCCCTTTGTCGTTCCCGCTATCACGGTTTGTCCCGGACAGTTGAAATTGACCGCCTGAACCGCGCCGACTTCCGACGCTTTTTTACAGGCATCGACTATAACTTCATCGTCAAGCCCTATAATCGCAGCCATCGCTCCTTCACCGACCGGAACCGCTTCCTGCATGAATTGCCCGCGCTTGTGAACCAAAACGACAGCGTCTTTGAAGTCCAAAACGCCCGCCGCAACAAGTGCGGAGTATTCGCCCAAACTGTGACCGCCGGCAATATCCGGGACAATTCCTTCATTTTTCAAAAGTTCGGCGGCAATTACGCTGACAACCAAAATTGCAGGTTGAGTGTTTGCGGTGAGTTTCAAATCCTCTTCCGAGCCTTCAAAACACATTTTCTTTATCGAATATCCGAGCGCGTCGTCGGCCTCTTCAAAACGCTTTTTCGCAAAATCGTATTTATCGTAAAAATCTTTTCCCATTCCGACGGCTTGCGCGCCCTGACCGGGAAATACAAATGCAAGTTTACCCATTTTAAATTACCTCCCGGAAAAATTTTTACAAATAATTCTTTTGAAGTTCCGCAACGGCTTGCGGGAGTCCGTTTACAATGTCGTCAATAATTTCTTGAACCGTTTTAATATCTTCAAGCATGCCTGAAATTTGTCCGATCATGACCGAGCCGTTTTCGACATCGCCTTCATGAGTTGCGCGGTGCAAACTTCCCACGCCGAGTTTTTCGAGTTCTTCCGTTGACGCGCCGTTCGCTTCCATTTCAAGGTAAGTGCGGGTAAGTTTGTTTGCGATTACACGCGCCGGATGTCCCAAAGTCCTGCCGGTGACGACCGTCGAACGATCTTTTGCCTTGAGAACAAGATTTTTGTAATTCGGGTGGGCAATACACTCTTTACTCAAAACAAAACGCGTCCCCATTTGAATTGCATGCGCGCCGAGTGCAAATGCCGCCGCCATTCCGCGAGAATCCGCAAAACCGCCCGCCGCAATTACCGGAACGTCAACCGCATCGACAACCTGCGGGACAAGCGGCATTGTAGAAATTTCGCCGATATGCCCGCCGGATTCGCAACCTTCCGCAATAACCGCATCCGCGCCGCCCTTTACAAGTCTTTTCGCCAATGCAACACTCGCGACGACCGGAATAACTTTCGTGCCGATCTCTTTTAAAGCCGGAACATATTCGCCCGGATTGCCCGCGCCGGTCGTAACAACCGGAACGCGCTCATCAATCACGACCTGCATAACTTCTTTGACGAACGGCGACATAAGCATAATGTTTACGCCGAAAGGCTTATCCGTCCAACCTTTGCACTTTTGAATTTCTTTGCGCAAAATATCCGGCGGCATGTGACCTGCGCCGATAAGTCCCAAGCCGCCCGCATTGGAAACGGCAGATGCAAGTTCCGCCGTACCTATGCAAGCCATGCCGCCCTGAAAAATCGGGTATTTGATGTTCAACAGATTACAGATAACATTATTTTCAAACATCGAACTTTCTCCTCCCAAATAAAATTTTTCCGCGCCGATTTGCGGATATTATATCTCAGTCGCCGAATTTTTTCCGGGCAACATATTTTCTTTTTCAAGTGCGGTTTTTATATGCTCCAAAACATTGCTTTTTACATAACCTTCCGCAATACCGATACCGCTGCAAATTGCCTTTGCATCGGAACTTCCGTGACTTATGAAACAACAACCGTTTACTCCGAGCAAAGGTGCGCCGCCGTTTTCGGAAGCGTCAATTCTCTTTTTCAAATTGCGCATAACCGGTTTTAAAAGAAGTGCGCCGATTTTGGAATTTATCCCGCCGGCTTCAACTTCCTCCTTAATAAGTTTTAAAATCGTCGTTGCCAAACCTTCGCCGAATTTCAAAACGACATTCCCGACAAAGCCGTCACAGACAACAACGTCAAAATTTCCCTGCGGAATATCGCGACCTTCCGCATTTCCGCCGAAATTTATCGTCGTCAAATTTTTCAAAAGAGCGTAAGTTTCTTTTGCCTGTTCATTACCTTTGGTTTCCTCTTCGCCTATATTGAGCAAACCGACTTTCGGATTTTTTTTGCCGAGAACGTGTTCGGCATAAAGCGCGCCCATAATCCCGCTTTGAACGAGATGTTCCGGCTTGCTGTCCACATTTGCGCCGGAATCAAGCAAGAGAGTAACCCCGTTCGGCGTGGGAATCGGTGTTGCTATCGACGGGCGACCTATGCCGTGAATCCTTTTTAAAATAAGTTGCGCCGCAGTAACCGCCGCGCCGGTCGAACCTGCGGAAAGTACCGCGTCACATTCGCCGTCTTTTACCATGCGCGTCGCAACGACGATCGACGAATCTTTTTTGTTGCGAACCGCATCAGCCGGATGTTCTCCCATTTCAATGACTTCGGAAGTATGCTTTATTGAAATTTTTAAATTGTCCGTGTCGGTTTCATTTTTCAGACATTCGCGAATTTTGCTTTCGTCGCCGACCAGAACAATTTCACACGGAAATTTTTTCGCCGCCATAACCGCGCCTTTGACAATTTCCGCCGGAGCATAATCTCCGCCCATCGCGTCGAGTGCTATCTTCACCGGTACAACTCCTTAATAAAAAACGGGCAGGTTATTTTTTGCCTGCCCGACAATCCCGCAATCCTTAAGCCGTCTCTATGACTTCTTTACCGTCATAATAGCCGCACTCCAGGCACACATGGTGCGGAAGTTTGGGTTCATGACATCTCGGACATTCTGAATAGTTCGGTGTCTCCAACTTCCAATTTGCACGCCGCCTGTCGCGTCTGCATTTGCTGAGTTTTCTTTTCGGTGCCGCCAATGTTCACACCTCCCCGATAAGTTTAAAGTTTTTAAGCGCGGCAAGTCGCGAATCAATTTCTTCCCTGTCGCAACCGCAATCGCCTTCATTCAAATTTGAGCCGCAAACCGGACAAAGTCCCCTGCAATCGTCTTTGCAAAGATTTTTCAACGATTGACCCGCCGCGATTGTATCGAGTATCAAATCGGAAATGTCAATCGAATCTTCCTCTTCCGGCAAAATTTCAAGTTCTTCTTCAAATTTATGAACCTGCTTTCCGATTGAATCGGCAAGGCATCTGTCACAGACAAATTTCTTTTCGCAAAAGACTTTGCCTTCAATCAAAAACCTTCCGCCGACATCTTCGACCTTTCCGGAAATCTTTACATTTCCGATAATCTCGCCGTCATTCAGAAAATCTTTCCCGCAAACTTCGGCTGCATTTTCGATAAAATCAAAGGGGATGGTTTCACCCTTCCGAATTTGCACTTTGCGCATTTTACAACACCGCCGTTACCGTGTCAAGGTTTACAAAATTTTTAAAATCGTCCCGGTCAAACCCGTATTTTGTCCCGCAACTTTTCAAACTTCTTTTCGCCGATACCGCGAACTTTTTTTATTTCGTCGATCGATTTAAATGCTCCGTTTTGTTTTCGGTAGTCGATAATTTTTTGAGCCGTCGCCGGTCCCACTCCCGGCAAAGTTTCAAGCTGTTTTTCGTCCGCAGTGTTTATGTTCACAATTTCACCGGCAGTCCGATTATATTTCCCGGAAGTACCCGGCAAAATTTTTTGTTCCGAAATTTCCTTTGTCGGAATATGTATGTGCATACCGTCGATCAATTTTTCGGCAAGATTTATTTCCTCTTCATCCGCAAATTCCGTGAGTCCGCCGGCGGCATTAACCGCATCGACCGCACGAAGATTTCCGTTGTCCTCAAGCATTACGACCGCCGGATTTTTAACCTGCCCGGAAACATATACCGCAATTTCCGAAACTTCCGGCTCTTTTTCGATTTCCGAAACTTCGACCGACTCATCACCGCAACCCGTCAAAAAAATTGTCGTCGCAAAAATCAACCCGGCGAAAATTTTATTCGGCATCGTCAAAGTCAACGAGTATCGCGTCCTCTATCGGTTCCAAACATTTAACTTTTTCAATAATCTCCGGCGAAATGGAATTGTCGATTGCCAAAACCATTATGCTCCTGTCGGCAACGGCAGTTTTTCCGACCTGCATACCGGAAATGTTTATGCCGAATTCCGCAAGCAACGACCCGACAAGACCGATAACGCCGGGCTTGTTTATATGCGGGCAAATCAAAATTCTTGCATGAGGATCGACATCGACGCGGAAATTGTTAATCGAAACGATTCTGCCCTGCATGCCGAAACGGGTACCGGTGACG
>CAJOPK010000217.1 GCA_905236255.1 uncultured Selenomonadaceae bacterium
AAACAGAGATAAAATTTTTGAAAGATTTTTCCGCGTGTCGGGTGAACAGATTGTCGATGATGTAAACGGCAGCGGTCTTGGTCTTTCCATAGCGAAATGGATTGCCGACAAGCACAACATAGAAATTGATGTTGACGGCGAACTCGGCAAAGGGACGGTCTTTATTTTAAGGATAGAAACAGCGGATTAATCCGGTCACCGGACTTGCTTTATCCGGTTGTCCAAAAATTCGCCGCGCCGCTTTTCGTCAAAAGTTCGGTTGTTGTCGAAAAGCAAAAGATTCCAAACGGCGGATTATCACCGGTCACCGGCAACCAACCGGACTTGCTTTACCCACTTGTCCAAAAATTCGCCGCGCTGCTTTTCGTCAAAAGTTTGATTGTTGTCGAAAAGCAAAAGATTCTTCCCGGCAAATGTCTTGTAAGCAAGCGTTCCCGGATTTGTCGGAATGAAATAAAATCCGTTGCTCCTGAGTGCAAGTTGTGCCTCGTCACTCAAAAGCCAATCCGAAAAATTCGCCGCCGCACGAATTTTATCCGCATCTTTCGTCGAAATTCCCAAGCCGGTCAACATATAAGCCGTTCCGTCCGCCGGATAAATTATTTTCAGCGGATAGCCGTTTTGCAAATAGCGCAAAGTTTCACTTTCCACCGCAACCGAAACGTCAACTTCACCCATGCCCGCTTGACGAACCGGATTTGAAAGGTAACGAGCATATTGAACTATTTTCGGATGCAAGCCGCTCAAAATTTGATAAGTCGCAACATCGCCGAATTGCCCGATCATTTGAAACATCAAATTTGCCGAAGCGTCCGCCGCAAGAAAATCCGTTATTCCGATTCTCACATTTTCGGCTTGCGAAAGTTTTTGCCAAGTGTCCGGAATATCCGCAACCTTGCGCAAATAATCCTTGTTCGCACAAAAGACTATCGGATCGTACCAAAGACCCGTCCAACGATCATGTTCATCTTTGAAATTTTTGCCGACGGCATCATTTGATTCCGAAACATTCGGCGTAAACAAATTTAAATCGGCGGCTCTTTTCAAAACATCTCCGTCCGTTAAAACGACATCGACTGTCTTTACAACCGTCGGATCTGAAACGGCATCATCTTGAACTTTCTGCAGAAGATCACCCGGAGCCATCGGAACAAAATTCACCCGTACATGAGTTTCTTTTTCGTAAGCGTCCGCCAAAATCGAAACCGTTTCCGCCGGCAAAGTGGTATAAGCCGTCAATTCCGTGAGCGGGACGGCGGCAATTTTTTTGTCCGCGCCGACCGGGTAAGAAATGCCCGCAACAGCCGCCGCCGCAATTATAAACACGGTCAAAATCAATATCGCATAACGCCGCATATTTTTTCCTCCGTCGCACAAATCAGCCGGGCGGCCATGTCATTTTTCTGCCGCCGAGCAGGTGAACATGCAAATGATTGACGGTCTGCCCGCCGTCCTCCCCCGTGTTTATGACAAGGCGAAAACCTTTTTCGTCAAGGTTTAAATCTTTCGCAAGTTTCGGAATGACCTCCGTAAAAATATGCGCGGCAAGTCCCCGATCTTCCGAATTAAACTCAGCAACATTTTCGATATGTTTTTTGGGAACAATCAAAACGTGTTCCGGAGCCTGCGGCGAAAGATCGCGAAAAACCCGCACCGATTCATCTTCGTAAACGGTTTGGGATTGGATTTCGCCGTTTGCAATTTTGCAAAAAATACAATCCGCCATTTGATAACCTCCCTCAAATTTTTCAGTGGATTTTCAAATTTCAAAATCTGCCGGGATTATAACACAAAAACCGAATTGGTCAACTACCCGCGACTAAAGTCACGATTATGAAACGCCCGTGCTTATATCTCCCGATTGAAATCGGGAGTTTTACGGCATATTTTAAATAAACATGCGCCGATTGCAATTCGCCGGATTTCGGTTCAAACTTCAAAACGTCGCGAAAAAACAACTCCAAAAATTTGCCGCCCTGCCCGTGACTGCCGGTCGGTGAAAGAAGTTCCGCAAGAAAACGACAAACGTCAACTTCACCGTGATTCAAACGCAATATACGAAAAATCTTGTTCAATTTTTCCGAAATCGTTTTTACAAAAGTCAGGCATGATTTAATTGCCGGTGCTTTCAAATGCTTTTTTCGGGCAAAGTTGACCGCAAACTCCGCAACCGACGCATTGAGTTGTATCGACAACGGCTTTTCCGTTTTTCATTGAAATTGCCGGGCAACCGATTTTCATGCAGGACTTGCATCCGATACATTTTTCGGAATTTACCCGCAAAGGTGCTTTGTGTTGGACATTTTTCAGCAAAGCACAGGGTCTGCGCGAAATTATTACGGAAACTTCATCGGCGGCAAGTTCTTCCTTCAAAGCGGCATCACATTCAGCCAAATTATATGGATCGACAACACGAACGCGGTTTATCCCCATTGCGCGGCAAAGTGCCTCAAGATTTATCTGCCCGGCGGGATCGCCCTTGATATTTTTTCCGGTCAAAGGATTTTGCTGATGCCCGGTCATTCCGGTTATCGAATTGTCCAAAACAATTATCGTCGAATTTGATTGATTGTAAGCAACATTTGCAAGCCCGGTCATTCCGGAGTGCATGAAAGTCGAATCGCCGATAACGGCAACGGTTTTTCCTTCACTTTCTTTGCCGAGAATTTTGTTGAATCCGTGAGTTGCTCCGATTGAGGCACCCATGCACAAAGTCATTTCGATTGCGCCGAGAGGAGGAACCGCTCCCAAAGTATAACAGCCTATATCGCCGAGAACGGTACATTTTCTCTTTTTCAGGGAATGGAACATTCCGCGATGAGGACAGCCGGCACACATTACCGGAGGACGCGGCGGAATTTTGTCGTCAAGCGTCAAACTTTCCGAAATTTCTCTGCCGAAAGCCTTTGCAATTATATTCGGTGAAAATTCGTCAATTCGCGGCAAAATGTCACTGCCGGAAACTTCCAAGCCCAAAGACTTTACATGATTTTCGATAATCGGATCGAGTTCTTCGACAACATAAAGTTTTTTGACTTTCGACGCAAAATCTTTAATCAAATTCACAGGCAAAGGATTTGTCATTCCAAGTTTCAAAACGCTTGCACTTTCGCCGAAAACTTCTTTGACGTATTGATAACAGCTTGATGCGGTAATTATTCCGATTTCGCCGGAAGAAAATTCGACGCGGTTTATTTCTGAAGTTTCGGCGTATTGAACCAATTTTTTTGTGCGCTCTTCAACAATCGGGTGACGCTTTTTTGCATTTCCCGGCATCATTACATATTTTGCAATATCTTTGACATAATCTTTTTTATGTTCTTCCCTTTCACCGAGTTCAACCGGAGATTGAGAATGTGCGACGCGGGTACACATTTTGATTATAACCGGCGTGTCGTATTCTTCCGAAATTTCGTAGGCAAGTTTTGTAAATTTAAGTGCTTCGGCGGAATCGGAAGGCTCAAGCATGGGAACTTTCGCGGCAATCGCATGATGACGGCTGTCCTGTTCGTTTTGGGAAGAATGCATGCCGGGATCGTCCGCAACGACAATTACAAATCCGGCATTTACTCCGGTGTAAGACATTGTGTAAAGGGGATCCGCCGCAACATTTAAACCGACGTGTTTTTGGGCGCAAAAAGCCCGTCTGCCGGCAAGCGACGCGCCGAAAGCCGATTCCATTGCGACTTTTTCGTTCGGTGCCCATTCCGTGTAAACTTCGTCAAATTTTGTGACTTCTTCGGTAATTTCGGTACTCGGTGTACCCGGATAACTTGAAACAAAACAAACTCCCGCTTCATAAAGTCCGCGCGCTATCGCTTTGTTTCCCAACATCAACTCTTTCATTTTTAAAACTGCTCCCCTTCATTGATTCAAAATCTTACACTTACGCCTTTATTTTTTAAATACTCTTTAACTTGACGAATTGTATATTTGCCGTAATGAAAAACGGACGCGGCAAGAACCGCATCGGCTTTTCCTTCGGTCAAAACTTTGTAAAAGTGCTCAAGTTCACCGGCACCGCCCGACGCAATTACCGGAACATCGACCGCTTCCGCAACGGCGCGGGTAAGTTCAATATCGTAGCCGTCCTTTGTGCCGTCGGCATCCATACTTGTCAAAAGAATTTCGCCGGCTCCCAGATCGACAGCTTTTTTTACCCAATCGATACAGTCAAGTCCGGTCGGTTTTCTGCCGCCGTTCACATAAATTTCCCAACCGCCTGCGTCGCGTCTTTTTGCGTCAACGGCAAGTACGACACATTGACTTCCGAATTTTTGCGCGCCTTCCCGGATAATTTCGGGATTTTTGACTGCCGCGCTGTTGACGGAAATTTTATCCGCTCCCGCCTTCAACATCGCCCGCATATCATCAACGGTGCGAATACCGCCGCCGACGGTGAACGGGATAAAAACCTGTGCCGCGCAATTTCTTGCAACTTCAACCATAGTGCCGCGACCTTCATGAGAGGCGGTAATATCCAGAAATACAAGTTCGTCCGCCCGCTCAAAATCGTATCTTTTCGCAAGTTCGATCGGATCGCCGGCATCGCGCAGACCGACAAAATTTGTACCTTTGACCACGCGTCCGGCTTTTACGTCAAGGCAGGGGATAATTCTTTTAGTCAGCATCGCCCGCCTCCGCAATTTTCAAAGCCTCTTTTAAATCTATCGCGCCGGTATAAATCGCCTTGCCGAGAATGATTCCGGAAACGCCGTCAATTTCCAAATCCTTCAAATATCTTATGTCATCAAGATTGCTTACTCCGCCGGACGCAATTACCGACAAACCGGACTTTGCAGCCATTTCCGCAAAAAATCTTACGTTCACGCCTTCCAAAGTCCCGTCGCGGGAAATATCCGTGCAGATAATTGTGCTGACCCCGCAATCGCCGATAACGTTTACAAGATCGACCGTTTTAATTTTGCTTGATTCTTCCCAGCCGTGAATCGCAACAAAACCGTCTTTTGAATCAATTCCGACGACAACGGCATCGCTTCCGAATTCTTCAACGGCTTCACGGACAAGCTCGGGATCTTCGGCAGCGACGCTTCCCAAAATTACGCGCCGCACTCCCATACCGATTAAATCGTAAATATCGTCCAAAGTTCTGATGCCGCCGCCGACTTCAACCGGAATGTCAACGGCTTCGATAATGTTCTTTATGACAAAAATATTCATCGGCGCACCTTCACGCGCACCGTCAAGATCCACGACGTGCAAAAATTTTGCGCCTTCCTCTTGCCAATTCAAAGCGGCTTCGACCGGATCATCAAAAAAAACCGTTTCGTCGGCGAAATTGCCTTGAGTGAGTCTGACACATTTGCCGCCGCGAATATCAATCGCCGGTAAAATTATCATGAAAATTCCTCCGTTCCGAAAATATATCCGATTTTAAATTTTTTCAAAGTTCGATTTTATTTCCGTCCGAATCAATCGGATCAGTCAAAAGAAAGAGCGCGCTCAAATCAACGTGAAAAATTATCGTGTACTCGTCCTCAGAACCGGTTGCACCGTTAAATTTATTGCTGTAGAGAAGTGAGGCGGCATGACAATAATCATTGACTTGCGCTCCGAAAGCGTCCGTTTTTTTGCTGCAAATCGGCTCCAAAAATTTGAAAATTGTACCGACCGGAAAATAACCTTCGACAAAAACCTTTTGCGGCAAAAAAATATTGTCCTCAACAAAAGGAATCGGAACTTTGGATTTAAGCATAAGTCCTTCAAATTCAATATTTTTGATACTCATAATTTCTGTCCTCCGAATCAAAAATCGACGGAAAATCCGGATTTTTTTTCTTCCAAAGTCAGGAAACCGGAAAATCCGGTCATGTCAATGACTTCACGAACTTCCTTTTTCAAATTGCAAATTTTCATTTTGCCGATTTGATCCATCTTTTTTTGCATCTTCAACAAAATTCTCAAACCGGCGGAAGAAATATAATCAAGTTTTTCAAAATTCAAAGTCAGCTCGTCAATGCCGGAAATTGAATTGTTAAACTCCTCCTCAAATTCAAGTGCGGTCACGGCATCAAGTCTGCCGATTAAATTCATGGTAAGCGCGGAGCCGTCCGAACTTTTTTTTATTTCCATTTCCAATCATCTCCAAAAATTTCAATCTTTAAAAACATCGTTGCCGGTGAAATAAATCCTGCGGACTTCTTCGGCAATTCTTTCCACGTTGTTGGGCAAAAAATGTATGTTATAGCCGACAAAATACGGCGAAGTTGCAAGACGCGGCATAACTTTTGCAAAAATTTTCTCCGCCTTGTGATAGAAAAAAATATTATAGCTGGAAAGATTTTTTCTGAAATGATGCGTTAAATAATGAACGGCAATTTGCATAAAATCCGCCGCCGTGTCAAAATTTCCGTCCCGGTCAAAAATTACGTTCAATTCGCCGAAACCGACACGGGGACAGGTTGAAATATTCAATTCGGTATCATTTTTTTGAGCAATTACAATTCCGTGCAATTCTTCCTCCGAAAAGAGATATTCGGAATTTAATTTCGGAAAACCGACAATTTGCATATGCGGGTGACGAATCGTGCCGCCGCTCATCGATCCGAAATTTTTAAAAAACAGAACTTCTTCATACTTGCCGGAATTTAACATTTCCCGCCAGTGTTTCAATCCCATTTTCAAAACGCGGCGCATATGCGTGCGCGAATAATCCGGCATATCCGGCGAACAGTTTCTGCCTTCGATAAGTACGAATTGATCCGCCGTTTCGATGACGTTGTATTTGTTCTTCAGAAAAATAATATCGCCGTCGGTATCGACAATGTCGGTTAAATGTTCCACGTCGCAAAAGGGACAGGAATTTTCCGGATGAATTATGTTTTCCGGTTTTGTTTTACCTATATCTGTATTAAATTTTATAAGATTGACGTTCATTTTTTAAACTCCCGTGCCGGACTTTGAAAATCGTTTTAAAATTTTTTTGATTATATTACGCAGAGAAAAAAAAAGCAACACGGCTGTTAAATCGGTGCAAATCGGAGAATTTC
>CAJOPK010000218.1 GCA_905236255.1 uncultured Selenomonadaceae bacterium
AGTTCATCACGGCGTGAGAATCAGGGACGCGGCACTTGTCAGCGCGGCAACTCTTTCCGACAGATACATTTCGGACAGATTTTTGCCGGACAAGGCGATTGATTTGGTTGATGAGGCGGCGGCAAAACTCCGGACGGAAATTGAATCTTTGCCCGCGCCGATTGACGAAATTCGACGCAAAATCATGCAACTTGAAATTGAGGAACAGGCTCTCAAGAAAGAAACCGACGAGGCCTCAATCGAAAAACTCAAAAATATTTCCGGCGATATTGAAAAACTTCGTTCCGACGAAAAAGTCATGCGTGACAAATGGGAGGACGAAAAACAGTCAATTTTGCGCGTCCGTGCAATAAAAAAAGAAATCGACGAAGTAAACAACGAAATGGCAACCGCCGAGCGCGCTTACGACCTTAACAGACTTTCCGAATTGAAATACGGGAAATTGCCGGAACTTCAGAAAAAATTGAAGGACGTTGAAGCTGAAATAAATGCAAAATCCGGCAGCGAAAGACTTTTGAAAGAGGAAGTCGGAGAAGAAGATATTGCGCGGGTTGTAAGTCGTTGGACGGGTATTCCGGTCACAAAGATGATGACCGGCGAGCGCGAAAAACTTTTGCATTTGGAGGACACTTTGCATCAAAGAGTCGTCGGTCAGGACGAAGCGGTAAAAGCCGTCAGTGAGGCAATTCTCCGCGCCCGTGCCGGAATCAAAGATCCGAATCGTCCGATAGGTTCGTTCATTTTCTTGGGACCCACCGGCGTAGGTAAGACGGAACTTGCAAAGACTTTGGCGGAAGCACTTTTTGACGACGAACGCAGTATAATTCGCGTTGATATGAGCGAATACATGGAAAAGCACAGCGTTGCCCGCTTGATCGGCGCGCCTCCCGGATACGTCGGATATGATGAAGGCGGTCAACTTACCGAAGCCGTTCGCCGCCGTCCTTACAGCGTAATTTTGCTTGACGAAGTGGAAAAAGCACATCACGACGTTTTCAATGTTCTTCTGCAAATTATGGACGACGGCAGATTGACGGACGGTAAAGGTCGCGTGGTCAATTTCAAAAATACGATCGTCATAATGACAAGCAATTTGGGTTCTCAGGAAATTCTGAAACGCGCAAAAATCGGATTTATCACCAACAAAGATTTTGCGGAGGCGGAAAGCGTTATCAAGGATATGTTGAAGGGATATTTCCGCCCGGAATTTTTGAATCGTGTCGATGACATTATCGTATTTAAATCTTTGGCGAAAGAACAGGTTAAAGCGGTTGCCGGAATCTTGCTCAAGAATTTGGCTGAAAGACTTGAAAAGCAGATCAATATTTCGCTTGATTGGACGGATAAAGCCGTTGAAGAATTGGCGGACAAAGGTTTCGATCCGAATTTCGGAGCGCGTCCTCTGCGCAGACTTCTCACTCACACGGTTGAAACGGAACTCAGCAAAAAAATTATCGCCGGTGAAATTCGCGACGGCGACAATGTGGAAATTGATTTTGACGGAAAGGATTTTGTTTTTAATCCGAAAAATTCCGATAAGGTCACCCTTGAAAAATAAAAATTCACCGCCAAAAAAAATTCATCCCATTACCGCTTTTCTCTTCATGACGTAATTCCAGAAAGTCACAATCGCCGTTGCCAAAATTTTCGTCAGCATATAATGAAGATTTAAAAATTCCACGCCGATCCACATACAAAGTTGATTCAAAAAAAGTCCGATAACGCTTGACCCGATGAACAAAACTTTTTGCCGGAAAGATTGCTTTCCGGCATTTTTGAATACGAATTTAACGCACAAAATGTAATTAAAAATTACGGAAACGGTGAAAGATACGGCCGCCGAACAGAGATAATTCACTCCGGCAAATTCGGTTAATGCGAAAAGCAAAGCGTAATCGACCAAAAACGACAGACCGCCGACAATCACAAATCTTTCAATTTCCGGAAGTCGTTCGGACTTTACAAATTTTACGTTCATTTTCAATTCTCACTTTTTCCCGGAAAGAACTCTTTCCCGCGTTTCTCTCAAATTTTCCTGCGCCAAAATTACCGCCTCGACAATTGTAAAATTTTCGGTTGTTGCGCTTGCCGTCTGCATTGAAACAGGCATTCCCTTCAAATCGCATATCATTTCTTCCAAAGTTACGCGCTTTATGTCCTCACGGGATTCGCGAATGGTTTTTGCGGAAAGCATTTGCACCAAAATATATTTGCAACCGTATCTCCTTGCCGCACCGGTATAAGCACTCACATTTTCCCCGAAATATTCGTAATTTAAAATTTTGTTCGTTGCCGGCTCGTTAAATCTCAAATTTGCAAGTCGGGTGACAAGCGCATCGCGCATTGAAACCTTGATAAATTTTTCGTCCTCTTCCTCAAAACTTTTATCGACAATTTCAAGCGGAGCGACGTAAACCGGCGTTGAAATTTTATTTACGTTTTTTACTTCCGGAAGATTTTCAAAACCGCCCGCCCGGTAATAGTCGCGAAGTGTGCAATCAAGATACAAGGTCATTTTATGTTCAAAATGTTTTGCGGTTCTCGCCGGCTTGTAATCGACGGAATCTCCGAATTGACTGTAGCCCAAAACATTCAAAGATTTTTTCACGACATCGCCCTGCATTGTAATTCTCGTCAAATCCACTTTGCCGGAATATTTTTCGGTCAAAAGTTTGCTGCCGATCGCCGGCGCGCCGAAAGTTACGATTTTCATTCTGTCCGGAGTGATGCCCTCATCGGCAAGCCTTATTCCGATTAAAAGCGCGACTGCCCCGCCCAAACTGTGACCGGTTATGTAAAGCGTTTCTTGAGGATTGTTTTTCAAATCCTCAATCAATCTTTCTTTGAGTCCTTCGGAAAGCACCAGATCGGCATAATTGCGAAATCCCCTGTGAACAAACATTCTCTTTCTCAAAACTTTTTCGTCTTTGGTTTCTTCTTCGATCGGTTGCGAATCGTCCAAGGGAACGCGCCCGACCCGAAAATCAACTTCAACGTCTTTCAAATCTTCCGTGCCGGAAATTGAAAGGATTTTCATTTTCGGATTTTTATTCCCGCGTTCGCTTATAAGCCAAGCTTTTGCAACGGTCGTGTCGTTTTTCGGAGAAATTTTTTCCGCCTCCCAACCGCGTGAAGTGAGCATACTCCGGACAAGAATACTTTCTTCCCCGCCGTAAGACCCGAAAGAACTCATTGCACAGAGCAGCCGAATTTTTGCATCGTCAAAAGTCAATTCTTCCGCACGGGCAAAATTTGGAAAAATCATCGCAATCATTAAGATCAGAAGTAATTTTCGCATTTTTTTATACCTCTCAAAATTTTTTGGCATTTGTTGTTACTCACCGGAGCGACCGAAAAAATCGAAAAACTTTTTCAAAAAGCCTTTATCTTCCGGAAATGATACATCGGCAAATTTTTTTATCTCGGAAAGTTTCATTGTTACGATATTTCCGACACGATTTCTTTCGGCTTTGGAAAATTCCGTCTGTTCAAAACTTTTAAACAACGAATCTGATTCGGACATCGGTTACACCTCAACAAAAAATCAAT
>CAJOPK010000219.1 GCA_905236255.1 uncultured Selenomonadaceae bacterium
ATTCTTGAACAACTCAGCTCCGAATTTGATGCTTCAAAACGTCGCGAGTATATAATTCAACTTCAGCAAATTTTGCTTGACGATGCGGCTTCAATTTTCTTCGGTTATCCGCAAACAAATATTGTCAACGCAAAATATGTTGACGGCGTAAAAATGTATCCGTCCGATTATTATTGGATTACAAATTTGATTAAACCCGCAAAATGATGGAACTTCCTTTCTTAAAATTTTTGGGACATTGTAATTTTTCAATGTCCCATTTTTTTTGACGAAAAATGAGTTGACAAAATTTGCATTCGGACTCTTTCCAATTCCGCCAAAATAATCGACTATCGGCAACAAATATAGTCACTAAAAATGATAAAAATATTTACAAAATCAAAAATTTTTAATAAACTGTTTCCGTATACCTGATGAACTGCACTTTAGGGAATTGCGCGTTTTGGGCTTAACTTAATGACATTGCCTATTCCGGGCGTTTTTTTGTAGTATGAAAAAATTATAAAATTTTCTTCGCAATTGGGAAATCCGCGATGTAAAACTTTTGCAAAATGCCATAAAAGCAGCAATCGTAATGATTCTATTTTCATTCAAAAAGATTTTCTCAAAAAAACGTCACCAATCGAAAATCTCCCTCAAACTTACCGTCAATCCAAGCCGTAGATTTCGCGAATCTCTTTTGTATAACTTCCGTCCGGCTCGTGGACGACAAGCGGAGGTAAAAATTTCAAATTTCCGGGATTGCCGCCGACAATCGCATCAATCATTATCAAATTTGCATTTTTTTCGGCTTTCGGCAAAATCGGGCGAAGTCGTTTGACTTCAAATTGATTTCGGTGAAGTGAATCAAAAATTTCTCCAAGCCTTGCCGCCGTATGAATCATGCAAAAACTTCCGTGAAATTTCAGGGCGAATCTTGCCGCCTTCACAACATCTTCAAGAGTTGCCGTAAATTCATGACGCGCCCGCGCCACTCCGGCAAGTTTGTTTTCTTCGCCGGCTTTCACCGGTATATAGGGCGGATTGGCAATAACCATGTCAAAACTTTCCGAGCGAAAGATTTTTGAAATTTCGCGGTAATCCCCCGCGATAACGGAAATTTTTTCGGTCAGTCCGTTTAATTCGACATTTCGCCGGGCAATTTTCGCCATGTGAGAATTTAATTCGATCGCCGAAATTTTTGCAACTTCATCGGCAATCAAAAGGGGAATTACGCCGGTTCCCGTTCCCAAATCCAAAACTTTAAATTTTCTTTTGAAGTTTGGAAAATGCGAAATCAAAACCGCATCCATTGAAAAGCAAAATTCATTTTTGTCTTGAATTATCATTCTCCCGGAGCGCATCAGATCGTCAAGCCGTTCGCCGGGATTGAGTTCGGGTTTAATCATTTTCCGGAATCTCTCGACCCGCCGCGACGGTTGCCGGAATTGCGATTGAAATTTGAATTGCGACCGTAATTTTTGCGATAATTTGAATTGCGATTGCAGCCGGAACGATTTTGATTTTCCGTCCGATTGAAATTTGAAGTTTTGCGACTGTAACCGGATTGATTTTCTTCACCGGAATTTTCGGCGCGGTTTAAATTTTTTGTTCGATTGAAGTTTGAATTGCGATTAAATCTTCTGTTCTGCCGGTTTTCTTCGCCGGAATTTTCGGTGCGGTTGAAATTTTTTGTTCGATTGAAACCGGTATTGTAATTTTGATTGTAAGCCGTGCGGCGTTGAGGAATTTCCGGCTTGACTTCTTCCTGCGGTTGCGATTGTTCGGAAGGAGTTTCTGCATTGGTTTCTTCCTTAATTTCTTCCGATTCTTCTTGAACTTTTGCCCGGCGTTTTATCACCGTGCCGTCCTCTTCATTGACCGGCAAAAGATCGTCCCAAGAGGCGGAAACGGTTTTTCCGTCGTCCAAAATAATTGTTGCGGTCTGTTTGTGATAATTTACGTTAATGATCTTGCCTTCTCCGTCATCCAAAATTACGCGATTGCCGCGCTCCGGTTCCCAAATATCATCGGCGCAACCGTTTTCGCAGTAAAGATCGTTTTCATATTTCAAACAGCACATGAGTCTGCCGCAGATGCCGGAAATTTTTGTGGGGTTAAGTGACAGCTTTTGAATTTTTGCCATGCGAATGGAAACCGGGACAAAATCTCCCAAATAATTTGCACAACAAATCGGTCTTCCGCAACAGCCGATCCCGTTCATGGCTTTTGCCTGGTCGCGAATACCGACCTGACGAAGTTCAATCCGGGTGCGGAAAATATACGCCAAATCCCTTACAAGATCCCGAAAATCAACGCGCCTGTCTGCGGTGAAAGTAAAAATTATTTTGTTTACGTCAAAAGTGTATTCGACACTGATTAACTTCATCGGCAGACCGTGTTCGGCAATTTTTTCCTTGCAAATTTGAAAAGCCTCTTTTTCATCTTTCTTGTTTTCGGCATCGCGTTGCAAATCGTAAGCGGTCGCCTTGCGATAAATTCTGCGGATATGCGAATATTTTGCGGCCTCCTCACTTTGCGGAATTTCTCGCGGGGGAATTACGACTTCCCCACATTCAAGCCCGCGAACCGTATCGACAAGAATTTTGTCACCCTTGACTATATCCGAATCGTCCGGCTCAAAAAAATATATTCTGCCGACTTTTTTAAATCGTACTCCTATAACTTTAAGCATTTAAAACCTCCGTTTTTATTGACCGGTCAGGTGGAAAGCAAATTTCGCAAATCAACGACAACCGGTTACCTCACAAGCGTTTCATGTTCATTAAATATGCTTCCGCCAAAAGACGCAAATTTGCATTTGATTTTATTCGGCGGTGAATTTTTATTCCCTCGTCAATCATGGCATACAGCCTGCGCTCCGAAATTTTTATCTTTGAAAGTCTTTCCTTTAAATCCGGATTATACAATCCGCTTTGATCGCGCAGATAAATATCCCGCAAAATTTTTTGAATGTAAACGACAAAATCCGAAAATTTATCCCGCGACCAATCCGCAACCTGTGCGCCCTTTATAAAAATATCCTCGTTTGTGATTTCGTCGGCACAAAGACGCTCCACAAAATTTAAAGCGGATTCTCGAAGTTCATAGCCGCCCGATTCCGCCAAACTCAAGGCGCGTCCGAAACTTCCGTCCGATATTAAAGAAAGTTTTTCGGATTCTTCCGGAGAAAATTCTCTTTGAATGAGTGCATTTTTAATTTGATCCGCCGGCAATTTTTCAAAATTCATCGTAACGCAACGTGATCTGATTGTCATCAAAAGTCCCGCCCGGTTTGCACTTGTCAAAATAAAAGTCGTTTCGCCGGTCGGTTCTTCCAAAGTTTTCAAGACGCTGTTTGCCGCCGCATTGTTCATGAGTTCCGCGCCGTCAATGATTATTACGCGCCGGTCGGCAATCAAAGGTTTCAGAGAAGTCTGCGCCTGCATTGTGCGAATTTGACCGATTTTTATGTTTCGCGTCGTCTTTGTTGCTTCCGGCTCGACAATATAAAAATCCGGATGATTGTGACTTGCCGCAAGTTTGCAATTTTGACACAGACCGCAAGGTTCCCCGTTTTCCGGATTTTCGCAAAGTAAAGCCGCCGCGCAAAACTCCGCAATTTTTCTCTTTCCGATCCCCTCCGGCCCGGAAAAAATAATCGCGTGCGGAAATTTGTTTTCGACGATCATCTTTGAAAGTCGATCCAATTTTTCGGTATGCCCGAAAATATTTTTTTTGCTTAATTTATAATCGTCAGCCATACAACCGAACGTACCTTTCTTTAACCGATTTGAAGAGAATTTTAACGGCGGTTTTCCGAAAATATTCAAATTTCCCCAACTTCTTTAATCTTCATTTTCCGCTTGCAATTCTCTTGCCTCATTTAAAGCATTTTCGGTTTTTTCACTGTCAACGGAAATTTCGATTTTGAGGTAATCCCCTTCCGATGCGTCCTCCGGCAAAAAATCGCCGGGCAGGACAAATTCGCGCATTTCTTCCTCTTCGTCGTCACCGAAATAAAGAACCGCCTCCGTCGTTTCGTCCTCAAGTTCCTCGATTCTGTCAAGGTAGACGCTTACTTTTTGCGGTCTTTTTGCTTTTTCTTTATCCATTCGTCAAGCCACTCTCCTTTGCGTTCGCTCTCAATCGAAATATTTTTGCCGTCGGTCTTTATTACCGTCGTGCCGTCAAAATTCGTACAGAAAATATTTTCCTCTTTGATACCGAAATCAAGATAATTTTGCAACGGCTCCAAGTGCGGGTGATGGTAAGTATTTCTGCGCGGTTCTTCCGGTCCGCAGGAAATCATGACATATTGCGGAGCGACATTTTTCAAAAAGTCTTTGGTTGAGGCGGTATAACTTCCGTGATGACCGGATTTTAAAATCGTGCTTTGAAGTTTTTTCTTGTCGTAATTGTTGACCAAATACATCTCAACCGGCTTTTCGGCATCACCCGTGAACATCATGGAAAATTTTTTGTAAACGAGACGACCGACAACGCTTTCATTATTCGGATCTCCTTTTGTTTCCCCGCTTTTGGTAAATTTTACGACTTCAGCGGAAGGAAAGAGAATTTCAAATTTTGCGCCGTTGCCGAAATCAAGGGGGTCATGATCCGAAGTCAACGCCTCATATTTCAACTTTTTGCTTTTGACGACCGACATATAACCTTTATAAAGCGGGGAAGTCGATGCAATTCCGTTGTCGTAAACTTCCCTGACCAAAAAATCTTTCAGATAAGGATATTTTTGCAACTCCTTGTTTGTCGGGGCAATCAAAAGTTTTGCGCCGCCGATATGATCGGCGTGCGGGTGAGTGAGAATCATTTTGTCGATTGTTTTGACTCCGGCTTTTTCCAATTCCGAAACAAGCAAATCCCGCTCGTCGCTGTCACTTGTATCAATCAAAATATTTTGCGACTTTGTTTGAATCAAAAAAGCATCACCCTGCCCGACGTTCAGCATTGTGATTTTTAAATCGGCTTTTATGTCTTTGGCCTCCGCAACCGGCTCGGAAGTTTCTTCAATTTCGGCGCTTTCCTTATTCCCGGAATTTACTCCGCCGCAGCCGCAAACAAAAAATGTAAATGTTGCAAGGATTGAGATCAAAAATTTTCTCATACTTTCACTCCTTATCATCTTCCATGTAAATTTTTTTGCCGTTGCATTCGCTTATCAGATAATTGGGTCTGTTTTTGACTTCGTTAAAAATTCTTCCCAGATATTCGCCGATTATCCCCAAAACAATCAGCTGTATTCCGCCGATAAAGAGAATTACCGACATCATTGAAGGATAGCCGGCAACCGCTTCCCCGAAAATCAAAGTCTTAAAAATTGTGAAAAGCATATACATAAAAGTTCCGGCGGAAATGGTCAATCCCAAAAACGAGGACAGCCGGAGCGGTACGACGGAAAATGAAGTTATTCCGTCAATCGCAAGCCCGACAAGTTTCCAATAATTCCATTTTGTTTCGCCGGCGGCACGCGGTTCTCTGTCAAAAAGAATTTCGCGCTTTCTGTAACCGATCCAGCTGAAAAGTCCTTTCGTATATCTTTGACCTTCACGCAGGGAACGGAGAGCTTGAACGGCTTGCCTGTCCAAAAGTCTGAAGTCGCCGGTATCCACCTGAATTTCAATATTTGTAAGGCGTTGCAAAATCTTGTAATACCAATGCGAAGAAAGTTTTTTGAAAAAACTTTCGCCCTGCCGACTTTTGCGACGGGCATAAACGTCGGCAACGCCGGTTTCCCAAATTTTAATCATATCCGGAATAAGTTCCGGCGGATCCTGCAGATCCGCATCCAAAATTATCACGGCATCGCCGTCGCAATAATCAAGTCCGGCAAGCATCGCGGGTTCTTTTCCGAAATTCCGGGAAAGATTTATGTATGAGACTCTTTTGTCGTTTTCGCGCAGGAGTTTCATTTTTTCCAAAGTGCCGTCCCGGCTTCCGTCGTTTACCAAAAGCATCTCAAAATCATAATTTTTCAAATCGTCCATGATTTTTGAAACGCGTTCATAAAGCAAATCCAGACCGGCTTCTTCATTGTAACAGGGAATCAAAAGCGTAATTTTTTTATTCGGCATTGTCAACCCCTCCCGGCCTGTTTCTGTTCTACTCTCACATTAAGACGCAAAGGCCCTTGAGAAGTTGTATCGTCACGGGCATAGGCCGTCAAAACTATTTTTCCCTTCGCACGTCCGATAACGTCAACTATTTGATAGAGTTGCGAGCCTTCCATCGCGCCTATTGCGCCGGTTATCGGATCGGGCAAAATTCCCTTGTCCACCGCCGAATGATTTACTTCCGTCAGGAAATTTTTCAAGACGAGTTCGGCATCGTCGGGACTTTTTACTTCATATTCGCGCCGGATTATAAATTCATGTTTTGCGTAAACTTTTTTGTTTGCAAAAGTTTCAAGATTTGCGCGCACCGGTTCACCGCTGACAAGATTGCCGGCAGCGGAAACTCTCAACAAAAATTGTCCGGTTCCGGAAGAAATTTTGTCAACGGTTTCGTTTAAATCCGGCTGATAAATCCAAATGGAGCTGTCAAAGTCATTCCCGAAACGCATGGCAAGATTTTTCGATGCGGTTTCTATAAGCGCGTTTATTTCACGTCCGGTATCTTCCGGAGTTTGACCGCCCGCTATTGTGCCGGTCGATAAAATTTCTCCGGCGCGCAAAGTTATGCTGCCTTCACGGATTGCGACAAGACCGTCGCGAAGATTTTTTGCGTGTTCTTCAAGTTTTTCGTTGTCCTCCGAAAGTTTTGTATTTTCGGTTGCAAGTTTTTCGTTGTCGGCGGTCAAAGTCACGTTAAATTCTCCGAGTTTTTTGTTTTCGGATTCCAGCGCGGAATTGTTTTCGGAAAGCTCGGCATTACGGGCTGAAAGTTCTTCATTTCCGGCTTTTAAACTTTCCGATTCGCGCTTTAAATCTTCCTGTTCGGTTTTCAAGTCGGCAATTTCCTTTTTTGATTTTTCCAAATCCGCGCCGGCAAGTTTATATTCGTTTTGAGTTTTTATAAGTTCGATAGACATATTTGCCAATGCCTGTTTTGCCGATGCCATCGTCGCATTCAATTCTTCCATCCCGAAAAGCGCGGTTCTGGCATTTTCGGAAGTTATCGCCATCATTCCGATTGACAGCGCGGTTATCAAAACTCCGGTCAGGACGGTTATTATCATTGAAGTGTGACGGGGACGCAGCCCGAAAATTGACAGGCGTTTTTTCCCGATTTTCGTTCCGAGTTTATCGCCTATAAAAGCTATGGCACCGCCCGTTACAATCATCACGCCTGTCAGATAAAGTCCGTACATTTAAAAATTCTCCTTAAAAATTTTTTTCAAAATTCCGGCTTGCAAGTTTCGACCAAAAGAAAAATATTCCTGCCCGGTTCAAAGTGCGCCGCCGTAACTTATTCGGGCGGTAAGCTGACCTTTATGATTGCGGTTAAATTTTATTATGTAAGAGTATTGACCGATTTCCGGGCGGGGAAGTTTTTGCGCGCCGAATTTTGTCCCGACGGTACGGGAATTTACTTTAACATCAAGGCGCAAAATTTCCGGACGCGCCGAAGCCAAATCCGAATACTTAAATTTTACCGTCTGAATCCTGCCGTAACGAAAATTTCCGGTACCTGCGGCAACTTTTTTGTTTGTGGCAAGCCGGGAAACTCTGTATTCAAAATCTCCGGACGCACCGAAATTTCTCCCCGAAAAATTAAAAGAAAGTTGCATTCCGCCGTTTGCCAAAATATCAACCGTAACAAAACGGGGATCAAAGGCGGCGGCTTCCGCCTTACAAAAACCTGCCGCAAAAATCAAAACGGCGGCAAGCATTAAAAATTTTTTTGCCATAAAAAATACCTCCCATGATTGATTTTATTTTATCATGAAAGGTCAATTTTCGGAATTTTTTTATGCACTCAAATTTTTGTTTTGCTTTCTCCCACAAATTTTTAATCTTTAAGTTCCGATGTGCAATGCGGGCATCTTGTAGCTTCGTCGGCGATTGTTTCTTTGCAGTACGGGCAGGTTCTCGGAGCCTTCGGTTCCGGTGCTTTCGGAATCAAGCGATTAACCTGCTTAATCAAAATGAATACCGCAAACGCGACGATCAAAAAGTTGATAACGTCGTTGAGGAAAGAGCCGTAAGCGATGATCGGCGCGCCGGCCTCTTTCGCTGCCGCAAAAGTATCGTAATGCTCGGACGAAAGATTTATAAACAGATAGGAAAAGTCCACTTTGCCGACCAAAAGTCCGAGCGGCGGCATCATTATGTCGCTTACAAATGACGAAACAATCTTGCTGAACGCCGCGCCGATAATTATACCGACCGCCATATCCAGCACGTTGCCGCGCATTATAAATTTTTTAAATTCTTCAACCAAAAGAATTTCCTCCTTCGCGAGTGTCGAAAATCATTCGACAACCCCGTAATATTTTAACAGTGCCTGAGTGCCTTCCGTTCCGTGACCGGATTTTTCCATGTTGCGAAGTTCATGGAGTACCGTCGAAAGTATCGGAAGAGTCAAGCCGCAGGAATTTGAATCCGCAACGCCGATCGACAAATCTTTTGCAAGATGTTTGAGCATAAATCCGGGATTGAAATTTCCGTCAAGACCCTGACGCACGACGCCGGTCATTTGAAAACTTCCCGCCGCACCCGTCGAAATTGCGGAATAAACCTTTTCAACGTCCAGCCCGGAAGATTTTGCATAAGCGAACGCCTCACAAACTCCGGCAAGCGCACCGGCTATCGCAATTTGATTGCAAGCCTTCGTCTTTTGACCGGCACCGGCAGAGCCTTCATAAACAAGATTTTTTCCGATGACTTTGAAAACCGGATTAAGCGCGTCAAAATCTTCTTTATCGCCGCCGACCAAAATCGTGAGCGACGCATTTTTTGCTCCGATTTCTCCGCCGGTCACCGGTGCATCAACGGCATGAAGTCCCTTTGATTTTGCCGCATTGAAAATTTTTTCGGCAACTTCCGGCGATGACGTGGTCATATCGACCAGATAAGTACCCGATTTTGCACTTTCGACAATGCCGCCCGGCGACAAATAAATCTCTTCAACGTCTTTCGGATAGCCGACAATCGTTATTACAACATCTTGATTTTTTGCACATTCGCCGGCGGTATCGTACCAAATCGCGCCCTTGTCGATAAGTTTTTGAGCTTTGGACTTTGTGCGATTGTAAACGCCGACCTCAAAACCGGAATTCATCAAATGCTCCGCCATAGCCGCACCCATTATTCCGGTTCCGATAAAACCTATTTTCTTTAATTCGGACATTTCGGACTCGACCTCCTTCGGCGGGCAATTATACCGGCTTTTTATTCGTTTTTCAAAAAATTTTTTCCGATCAAAAATTCTTCAGCCTTTGATTAAGTTTTGCCCCCAAAAATGCCGCCGCGCAGGTCTTTATCAAATCGCCCGGAATAAAAGGAAAGACCGACATGGAAAAAGCCTGCCAAAAACTTATATCCATGACGATTACCATTGATATAATTCCGCCGGCGTAGGTTATCGGCATTGCCGTCAAAATATTTGCAATCACATATCTTTTAAAGTTTATATCCCGACCTTTGACAAAACTTAAAACCGGATAGGCAACAAGCCATGCAAAATAAAATCCTCCGACCGGCCCGAAAAGTTTTCCCGGTCCGGAGCCGCCCGCAAATACCGGCAATCCGATTCCCCCCATCAGAATATAGATGAAAAGCACGATAAAAGTTTCTTTCGGGGACAAAACATAAGCCGTCAAACTCATTGTAATTGTCAATGCCGTGACCATTCCCGGAGTAAAGGGCAGGGGGAATGCAATACCGGCGGTTATACAGCACAGCGCAACACATAACGCAATTTTTGTAAGATTTTTTGTCTGCAAGTTCGTTACACTTCCGTTTCTTCGATTTTTATGCGGTTGACGCAAATTATAAGCCGTCAAATTTCGGTCGTCAACTTCTAAATATTTTTCGGTAACCATCATGAATTTCATCATCGAAATTACTTTCAACTTTCCAAGTCAGATGGTCAGATGGTCGGTGACACTATCGATCTGTCGATCTGTCGCTTTGTCGACCGGCTTTCAAAGATAAATTTAATTTAAGTCATAAAAGTAAATCTTCGATATATTTTGCGTAAGTACACAAAGCGCAATGTACAAAAAGAAATTTAACAATCGGATGTCAATCCGGCAAACGGAAATTGCCGAGAAGGACAAGGAACGTCAATAAACACATCCGATAAACCGGCTTTGAAGCCGTATATCGAAAAAGGAGTAGTGATTTATCATGATGCGTTCCCTGTTTTCCGGAGTTTCCGGATTGAAATCTCACCAGACAAAAATGGACGTTATCGGCAACAACATTGCAAATATCAATACCGTCGGTTTTAAATCAAGCCGCGCAACTTTTGCGGATATGCTTTCGCAGACTCAAGCCGGTGCGGCGGCTCCGACTTCCACACAGGGCGGTACCAACCCGAAACAGATCGGTCTCGGCGTTGCGGTCGCAAGTATAGACCTTATTTTTACCGACGGCTCTCCGCAGTCCACCGGCAAAAATACCGACCTCGCCCTTTCCGGTAACGGCTTGTTTGTCGTCAAAAACGGCGATTCGATTTATTACACTCGTGACGGCGCGTTTGAGTTTGACGGCAACGGCAATTATGTTTTGCCGGGCAGCGGCTATCTCGTTCAGGGGTGGAATGCGGTTGAAGGCGCGCTGAATACAAACTCCACGCCGACAAATATCGTTGTCCCGGCGGGCAAAACAATGCCGGCGGCTTCGACGACTCAGGTAGATTTTTCCGGTAACCTCAATGCAAGTTCCGCAACAATCAGCGGCATCACTTACACAAGCGGCGGCGCAACTTCCCACCCGGAAGATGTCGTAACTTCCGCCGATGTTACCGGTATTTCCGTTTACACCGAAACAAAGGACAAATTTGTCACTCTTTCCGAAAGTAATGTTAATTCCGTTGCGTTGGTTTTTGAGGACGGAACAAGCGCGTCCGTTTCTTACGGTACTGCGGCGGATACAAGTTCCTCCCATGTTTACACGGTTGGCGGAACTTATACTTCTTCCGACGGCACAACGACGAAAACGATAAAATCCTTGACTTATACGGCTCAGACGGTCAGTGTTTCGACGGCAATCAATACCGCCGAATCTACCGCAACCGCAATCAACAACGATTATGTAAATTTGACCGTACACAATGAATCCACCGGCGAAAATACCACTCAAAGCGTAAAATCCGGCGCATATGAAGTGGGTGACGAATATCAGATTATCGGCGTAAATATCGACGGCACGAACGTCATAGCGGCAACTCTTACCTTGAGCGACAACAGCACTCAAAAAATTACCAACGGTTATTATCAACTCAACCACAGCACTCCGCTTACCACGATCATCACTATTTACGACAGCGAAGGTAAAGCGCACGAAGTCACTTTGCTTTTGGATAAAGATTTGGACAGCGTTGACGAAGATGCAAATACCGATGCGGTCAACCTTGCAAATGTTCGCGATGCTGCCGGCAATGCTCTTGATTTTACAAGTTTGGTCAGAGGTCAGAAAGTTGACGGCACCGGAAATTATCAGTACACATTGACCGCGACCAACGGCACGGTTTACGAATTTATTCCGAATCAGGACGGAAAATTCACCGCCGAAGGTCTTGACGGCGAATATACCATAAATTGGCCGAACCGCTGGAGAGTTTACATTGCTCCGGACGACGGCAAAGAAGGTCCGGCTACCGAATACAGCAAGACCGAATTGGACGGCTCGCATACCAACGGAGTTTTGAACGGCGAAACTTATTCCGAACTCACAACCACTTACACCGTTGAAGGAATGAGCAGCATAACGGACAGCGAACTTATTGCCGCACTTCAACAGGCGGGTTACACGGTGGATCCGGTTACACACAAGATAAATTCAAAATCCCAAGAAGTTGAGGCCGGAACAATTTCACCGGAACCCTCAAGCGAAACCATAGACGTTCCGAAAACATACAGCGTAACCGGAAACAATACCGACGGATATACGGTAACCGACGCAAACGGGAATACGATTCATGATTTGGCTTCCGTAGACGGTCTTGTCGCCGATGCAACCTCTGCGGGATATTCCACGACCACGCAGACCGTTATTGCTTCCGTACCTTCAGATTTTACTTCTCCGGCAACGATTGAAGCAGGCGGCGTTACCTATACAATTACCGCCAATGCAGACGGTACATATACCGTAACCGATGCGGCAACACCGCCCGTCGAAGTGACAAACATCACCGACCCGTTGCTCACGGCATTGACGGACGCGGGCTATACCACTCATGCCGATACGATAATAGACGGCTTTACTCTTCCCGGATCGGTTACGACCGGCACGGGAACGACGGCAACGACTTATAATATTACCGGTCCGGATGGCGACGGAAATTACACGGTAACTCCGGACGGCGGCGGTACCGCACTGACTGCCGATGAAGTTCTCGCAAATACCGCATTGGTTACGGAGTTGGAGGACAAGGGGTATCATGTTGACGATGCCGGCGTTGTAAGTCAGGCATCAACGATCCCCACGATTGACGGAACGGCGCATTACACGTTAAATTCGGTCGGTGCGGTTGCCGAACAGATTCGCGGCGGCGTGTCATACATTTATTTCAATGAAGACGGCTCCCTGAGTTCAAGCGCGACCAGCGGATCTTCAATAACTTTGACATATTCCGACGGCAACGGCGCGGCTGCCACAACTTCCGCAATAACCTTTGACGGACTTACTCAATATTCCGGAAACAGCACGGCTTATCCGTCGGCCGACGGAAATGTTGCCGGCGTCCTTCAGAGTGTTTCCGTCGATACTTCAGGAATCATCACCGGAACTTACACCAACGGCAAACGTCGTTTTGAGGCTCAAGTTGCCATTGCACAGTTCACCAATGCAAGCGGCTTGACGAAAGTCGGGACAAGTCTTTATCAGGCTTCAAACAACTCCGGCGTTGCGAATATCAAAACCGCTCCGGACTTGGGATTGACGATCACTCCTTCCGCTCTTGAAATGTCGAATGTCGATTTGGCAAACGAATTTGCCGAAATGATAACGACGCAGCGCGGTTTCCAATCCAATTCAAAAGTTATAACGGTCGGTGACGAAATGCTTGAAACTCTCGTAAATATGAAGAGATAAAAATTTAGTCGGGTAAAAATAAAAAGCCGCTCGGAGAAATTCCGGGCGGTGATTTTTTTTTCTTGCAAATTTTTTTGTGCAAAAAAAATTTTCCGGTCACCGGGCGGAGCCGACAAAATTTTATTTCATCGACCCGAGCGGCACACCGGAAAACGTAAAAATTTATTTGTTCAGCGGAAAATGTTTTCTGCGATACCGAATAAGTGCCACGACGTAAATAAAGGACGCAAGGGACGCACCGAGATCGCTGAATTTCCAGTCAAGATTAAATCCTATCGGCGCATGCAAAATGTAATCCGTGACAATGTGCATATAAAACGCGCCCGGCAACATGGCAATTATATAAGGCATTTTGTGTTCCATCATGTAAACGGAAATCATCGTAAAGGCAAATACCGCTATCGTTTCGTTCGCCCAAGAGAAATATCTCCACAAAACATTAAAGCCGCCGGCATCGGATTTTGCAAAGTAAAGCACACCGGCAACCACCGCAAAAAGCGCGAGAGATAAAGCAACATTGTTTTGCTTTTTGCTTGAATCCATTCCGAAAGCGTCGGTCAGCATGAGACGCAAAGATCTCAAAGCCGTATCGCCGGAAGTTATCGCCAAAACTATTACGCCGAGAACCGCAACGGTCCCGCCTATGTCGCCGAGCATATTCGTTGCAATCGTCCCGACAACGACGGTCGCCGTTTTTCTTATCATTTCATTTGTGAGAAGTCCGGCATTCATCGCGCCCATTGTCGCGCCCGCCCAACTCATCGCAATAAAACCTTCCGCAATCATTGTGTTGTAATAAATAAGTTTGCCGTCTTTTTCGTTCGTTACGGTACGGGCAATCATTGTCGCTTGAGTGGAATGAAAACCGGAAACTATTCCGCAGGCAACCGTGACAAAGAACATCGGAATAAATTTGTCGCCGAAAGGATGAACTCCGGAAATCCCGGCATCCCAAACTTCCGTCAAAGGATAGCCCTTGATGAAAAGTCCGAAGAAAATTCCGATTGCGGAAAGCAGAAGAATTGCGCCGAAAATCGGATAAATTCTGCCGATAATTTTGTCTATCGGCAAAAGCGTCGCCGCCAAATAATAAGCAAAAATGACCCCGTAAACCGTGATGATAGTCGAATTTAATTCCGCAACGCTGCCGTGCAAAACCTGTGCAACAAAAAGATCTCCCGGAGTATAAATGAACACGGCACCGACCAAAAGCATCAGCAGACATACAAAGACATGATAAATCAGATAAATGTTTCTTCCCAAAAATCTCCGCACCAAGTCCGGCATTTGTTCGCCGTTGTTACGCAACGAAATCATGCCGCTCATGTAATCGTGAACCGCCCCGCCGAAAACGCAACCGATCGGAATCGTCAAAAATGCAATCGGCCCGAAAAGTATGCCCTGAATCGGTCCCAAGACCGGTCCGGTGCCGGCAATGTTTAAAAGTTCGACAAGGCAACTTTTCCATTTATTCAGAGGAACAAAATCCAAGCCGTCCCGCTTTGTAAAGGCCGGAGTTTTTGCGGAAGAGTCCGGTTTCATAATTTTTTCCACAACCGACCCGTAAAATGCCGCGCCCGCGATTAAGATTATAAGTCCGATAATAAAGGTTATCATAAAAAAATTTCCCCCTCCTCAAATATCAAGAAATATTTTAAATCGGCAAAAGTTTTTTGTCAGAATTGAAAATATAAAAATTCGGTTATCGCCGCCAAATGCAATATCGAAAGAATAAACAAAATTGTTAATATTGCGGCGGAAATTATTGACGGCTTTAATTTTTTTGCAATATCGTTTGACGACGGGCAAAATGCAACAATCAAAATTCCCGCGCAGAAAATTGCAAGCGTCAAAATTCGCGGTATTCCGAAATCTCCCGATTCAAAGACAAAAAGTTTTTCCAATACCGTGAGCGCGTCCGTTACCGAATTTGCCCGGAAAAATACCAGCGTTATCATTATGTAAAAAAGCGTTATGCAGTGCGCCAAAATTTTCGGCATGGAAAACTTTTTTTGTTTCCAAAGATAATTTGCCACAATTCCGAGCGCATTTATTATCGCAAAAATTACGAAAGTCCATCCGGCTCCGTGCCAAATCCCGACAATAAAAAACGCAATAAATGATGCCGTTATCGTGTGAAAAGTCGTCCGGGTTTTAAATTTTCGGATTATCGGCATATACACGCAGGCGGTTATCGCATTTGTCAGCGAAATATGCCAACGCTGCCAAAAGTTTATCATTCCCGTTGCGCGGTAAGGTGTGTTGAAATTTATCGGAATTTCAAGATTCATCATTTTGGAAAGACCGACCGCCATATCGCTGTATCCGGAAAAATCAAAGTAAAGTTGCAACATATAACAAATTGCCGCAAACCAAGCCGCGCCCGAAGAAAGTTCCGCCGGGCTTGAATAAGCTGCCTGAACAATCGGAGAAAGTTCATCGGCAATCAAAACTTTTTTCGACAGACCGATTATAAACAGCGTCAATCCTCTTGAAAGATTTTCAAAATCCGGGCGGCGCAAATTTTTATCCGCAAATTGTTTCATCATCTGCCGGTGAAACAGAATCGGGCCGGCAAGCAAATGCGGGAAAAATGATACAAACAGCGCGTAACTTGAAAATTTGTGATCTTTTGTCGTACCTTCATAACAATCGTACAAGTATAAAAGCTGCGTTATCGTGAAAAATGAAATTCCAAGCGGCAAAATCAAATGCAACAGGTTGAAATTTGCGCCCAGCCGGTTAAAAGTTTCGAGTACAAAATCGGCATATTTGAAAAGTCCCAAAAGCCCGATATTGAAAAGCAGCCCCAATCCGAAGAAAAATTTACTCCCGGAAGTTTTTCCGGAACTTCCGAATTTCAAGATTCCTCCGGCGATAAAGTAATTAACAAAAATACTCCCGACCAAGAGCGGCAAAAATCTTATATCCCACCAACCGTAGAAAAACAGACTTGCCGCAATCAGCCAGACGTTTGCAAAATTTGAATCTTTCCGACCGTCAATTTTCCCAAGCAAAAAGTAAATCGAAATGACGACCGGAAAGAATACAAAAATAAATTCGTAAGAGTTGAAAAGCATTTTTTAAAAATCCGCCAAGTTCAAAATCTTTTCGCAGAGTTCCGGAAACTCAATTCCGGCAGCTCTTGCAGCGTCCGGGACAAGAGAAGTTTCGGTCATTCCCGGAACGGAATTGACTTCAATTACATAAGGCGTACCGCTTTCGGAAAGCATCAAGTCCACACGGGCGACTCCGGCACATTTGCATGCCTTGAAAGCCTTAACCGCCGCCGCCTGAACTTTTTCGGTGATTTTCGGAGAAATTTCCGCCGGGCAAATGTGAGTTGACGCGCCCTTTGTATATTTGCTCTCGTAATCGTAACGCCCGGAAATTGTCGTAATTTCAATTACCGGCAAGGCTTCCGCCTGATCCGCATTACCGTAAACCGCAACCGTCAATTCGCGACCTTTGATAAATTCTTCAACCAAAATTTCATCGCCGAAAGTAAAGGCATTTTCGACGGCTTCCGCAATTCCCTCCGAATTTTCGACAATGTTTACGCCGATACTCGATCCTTGCGAAGATGCTTTTATAACGACCGGCAGACCGAATTTGTCTTCAATTTCGGCGGGAAGTTCGTCACTTTTTTCGGCGGCTCGATAAACTTCCGCTTTCGGCGTGGAAATTTTTTCGGATTTAAAAATTCTCTTTGCCGCAACTTTATCCATAGTCAGCGCGGCGGCAAGCACATCGGAGCCGGTATAAGGAATTTTGAGCATATCCAAAGTTCCCTGAACAAGCCCGTCCTCGCCGTATTTCCCGTGAACCGCATTAAAGACAATACCGCAATTTTTTTCTTTGATTTCTTCCGCAAAAGTCATCGGGTTAAGTTCCATCAATTCGACATTGTAATCTTTTGACTTCAGCGCATCGGCAACGGCTTTGCCTGTCCTGCGCGAAACTTCCGCCTCCGTTGAAGGACCTCCGACAAGCACGACAATTTTTCTCTTGCGACGTTCTTTCAAAAGTTCTATCAATTCTTCGCCGGTTTTGTAAATATCGCCCGCGCCCATCGTAATTACCATATCGCCCGGCAAAACATTGTCAAGCAGATAATTTGCAATATCTTCACGCTTGGGAATATATGAAACGGCTTGGTTGGTGGCGTTCAAAACTTCTTCCAAAATTGTTTCGCCGCCGATTCCTTCGATTTTTTCTTCACCGGCGGAATAAATATCGGTCAACACGAGAAAATCCGCATCTTTGAAAGCATTGCCGAACTCGGTTTTCAAAAGTTTTGTGCGGGAATATCTGTGCGGCTGAAAAACGCAAATAAGTTTGCGCGGCTTGGTTTCGCGTGCGGCTTTTAAAGTCGTCGCAATTTCGGTCGGGTGATGAGCATAATCGTCGATAACGCGAATATTGCTGACGATACCTTTACTTTGAAAACGTCTTTTTGCGCCGTGAAAAATTGCAAGACCTTCCGCAATTTTTGCAAAGTCAACGCCGACCTGAAGGGCAACGGCGATAGTTGCAAGCGCGTTTAAAACATTGTGCCGCCCGTGAACGGCAAGTTTGACTTTGCCCAAAAGTTTTTCGCCGGTTTTGCCGGAAGAATTTTTCTTGGTTTTCCAAACGTCGAAACTTATGCCTTCGATATGCGTGCGGATATTTCGCGCCATAAGATCGGCTTCGTTGTCAATGCCGTAGGAAATAATTTTCTTTTTAAGTTCGCCGGCAACTTCGCGCAAATTTTCATTGTCCGCGCAGAGAACGGCAACTCCGTCGGCGGTAAGATTTTCCAAAAAAATTTTAAACGCCGCCTTAATTCTTTCGACCGTTCCGTAATGGTCGAGATGATCGTCCTCAATGTTTGTAACTACGGCAATATGCGGCTTTAATTTTATAAAAGAGCCGTCACTTTCGTCCGCTTCGGAAACAAGCCAATCACTTTTGCCGGAGACCGCACCGGTACCGAGATCCGTAGATTCGCCGCCGATAATGATTGTCGGATCGACTCCGGAATTGTAAAGGACAAATCCGATCATTGAGGTGGTTGTTGTTTTACCGTGCGCGCCGGCAACGGCAATACCTTTTTTGGAATTGAGAAGAAAAGCGTTTATGTCGGAGCGGTGAAGTTTGGGAATTTTCAATTCTTCCGCCTTGACAACTTCCGGATTGTCTGCGGGAATTGCACTGGAGCAGACAACAGCCTCAACGGCAGCTTCTCCGTTTTCCGTCAAAATATTTTTTTCGTCATGACCGATAAAAATATTCGCGCCGAGATTTTTAAGCATTTCGGTATTGTGAGATTCGGCGCAATCGGATCCGCTTATTTCAAGACCGCGTTCAATCAAGATTTTGGCAAGAACACTCATTCCCGCGCCGCCGATTCCGATAAAATGAAATTTTTTGATCCCTTCGATTTTCACTGCCAAATTTTATTCCTCCTCAATCATCTTTGCGGCTTTTACAACATTTTTCATAAGCATGGCAACCGTCAAAAGTCCCACGCCGCCCGGCACCGGAGTTATCGCCGATGCAATTTCTTTGACATTTTCAAAGTCAACGTCGCCGACCAACTTTTTCGGCGCAATTCGATTTATTCCCACGTCAATGACGACCGCGCCCGGCTTTACCATATCCGCCGTGACAAAATTCGGCTTACCCATAGCCGCAACCAAAATATCGGCTTCCCTTGTAATTTCCGGCAAATTTTTCGTGTGAGAATGACAAACCGTAACGGTTGCATGACGCGCCATAAGCAAATGGAGCATGGGCTTGCCGACGATATTGCTGCGACCGATAATAACCGCGCGCTTGCCGTCAATTTCGATTCCGGCAAGATCGAGCATTTCCAGACAGCCGGCGGGAGTACACGGTACAAGC